>JBILIO010000172.1:0-3780 GCA_044349915.1 Sphingobacteriales bacterium
TAACTGGACCAAATGTGGTGAAAACGGTTACACACGAAATAGTAAGCGCCGAAGAATTAGGCGGAGCATCTACGCATTCTACTAAATCGGGTGTGACGCAATTTTCATGTGCCAACGAAATAGAATGTATTGAGCACATTAAAAAATTGTTGAGTTTTATGCCGCAAAATTGCGACGAAGCGGCTCCTTCAATTCCTTACGAAGCGGCTAACGAAACAAGAACAAAACTCAATAATATCATTCCAGAAAACGCCAATCAACCTTACGATATTCGCGAAGTGATTGCAGAAGTAATTGATGCGGATTCTTTTTTAGAAGTGCATAAAAATTACGCGGAAAATATTGTGGTTGGTTTTGGTCGCTTAGCTGGCAAAAGCATTGGTATTGTTGCCAATCAGCCTATGTTCTTAGCAGGCGTACTCGATAACAATGCTTCTATTAAAGCAGCAAGATTTGTGAGATTTTGCGATTGCTTTAATATTCCGTTATTAGTTTTTGAAGATGTACCCGGTTTTTTACCAGGCACCGATCAAGAATGGAACGCCATCATCACCAATGGCGCCAAACTATTATATGCATTTTGCGAAGCCACCGTTCCACGCATTACAGTTATTACTAGGAAAGCCTATGGTGGCGCTTACGACGTCATGAATTCGAAGCATATTGGAGCAGACATGAATTATGCTTGGCCGAGTGCAGAAATTGCCGTGATGGGCGCAAAAGGTGCCGCAGAAATTATTTTCAAAAAAGAAATTTCGGAAGCAAGCGATTCGCAAGCAAAATGGTTAGAGAAAGAAAAACAATATTCGGACCTCTTTGCAAACCCATACAGAGCAGCAGAAAGAGGCTTTGTAGACGAAGTAATTGAACCTTCAGAAACCAGAAATAAATTAATCAAAGCATTTAAAATGCTAGAAAATAAAGCTGTTAAAAACCCAAGAAAAAAACATGGAAATATTCCATTGTAAAAAATAAATTACTCATGGCCAAAAAAACTACCACCAAGCCTGCAGCCAAAGCTGCAAGCAAAACTAAAATAGTGACAACCGCTAAGTCGATTGCATTTTTCGAAAAATACATCAACAATGCCTCTCCTACTTCTTACGAAAAAAGCGGCCAGAAAATTTGGCTAGATTATATTCGCCCATTAGTAGACGAAACTTATGTAGATAACTACGGCACTGCCGTGGGAATCATTAATCCAAAGGCGCCTTATAAAGTGGTGATCGAAGCGCATGCCGACGAAATTTCTTGGTATGTTAATTATATTACTAGCGATGGATTAATTTATGTGATTCGCAATGGCGGTTCGGACCACCAGATTGCGCCTTCTATGCGAGTAAACATTCATACCGACAATGGCATTGTAAATGGCGTATTCGGCTGGCCAGCTATTCATACTAGAAGTGGCGAAAAAGAAGAATCCCCTTCATTGAAAAATATTTTTATTGATTGCGGTTGCATTAGCAAAGAAGAAGTTGAGAAAAAAGGTATTCATGTAGGTTGCGTGGTCACATTCGTAGACGAATTTATGACCTTGAACGATCGCTATTATGTGGGCAGAGCTTTAGATAATAGAGCAGGTGGATTTATGATTGCAGAAGTAGCCAGGTTATTAAAAGAAAACAAAAAGAAATTACCATTCGGTTTATACATTGTCAATTCGGTTCAAGAAGAAATTGGATTGCGTGGTGCCGAAATGATTGCGCATAAAATTAAACCAAATGTAGCGATCGTTACTGATGTTACGCACGATACCAGCACGCCAATGATTAGCAAAATTACCCAAGGCGATTTAGCTTGTGGTAAAGGACCTGTAGTATCTTATGCGCCTGCAGTTCAATTAAATTTAAATAAATTAATTATTGAAACTGCCGAAAAAAATAACATTCCTTTTCAAAGACAAGCTTCTTCGAGATCTACTGGAACCGATACCGATGCCTTTGCTTATTCAAACGACGGCGTGGTATCTGCATTGATTTCATTGCCTTTAAGATACATGCACACTACGGTAGAAATGATTCATAAAGAAGACGTAGAAAATGTGATCCAATTAATTTACGAATCGTTATTGGTGATTAAAAATGGCCAAGAATTTAAATATTTAAAATAAGCTTATGAAAAAAATAATATTCGCTGCAAGTGTTTTATTAATTACTGCTTGTTCCCAAAAAACAATTGATAAAGCATCAGATCCAATTGTCAATCATATAGACAGCAGCACAAGTGCTGGCGAAAACTTTTTCCTATATGCCAATAACAATTGGTTTAAAAATAATCCTATACCTAGTACCGAAAATAGTAACGGTATTTTCAGAACCATTCAAGACACCATTAACAGTTCTGTTTTTGCTATCTGCCAAAAAGCAGCGGCAACAAAAGACGCAGCCGAAGGCAGTAACGAACAAAAAATAGGCGACTTCTATTCAAGTGGTATGGATACCCTTACGATTGAAAAACTTGGCGTTCAACCATTACAAGAAGAATTAAATCAAATTGCAGCCATTAAAGACCTAAACGGCTTGATGCAAAATATTGCCAGCCTCAATAAGATTGGTGTTTCGCCTTTGTTTAATTTATTTGTAGGCAGAGACGATAAAAAATCGAGTCAATATGCGGTGTCTTTATATCAAGGCGGAATAGGCCTTCCAGACCGCGACTATTATTTTAACATCGATGCCAGAACGGTCAATATTCGCAACGAATACCAAAAGCACATTAGCAATATGTTTACCTTGCTAGGCGAAAATCAAAACAATGCAAACCAAAAAACGAAAGCTGTTTTTAAAATTGAAACAGCCTTGGCTAAAGCAAGCAGAAAATTAGCCGACACCCGCGACCCCTACAAAAACTATAATAAAATGTCGGTAGCACAGCTGAGCAAGTTGAGCAAAAATATTTCTTTCGAAAACATGTTAAGTATTTATGGCTTAAAAAATGTTGATAGTATTATTGTTGGCCAACCAGAATTTGTGACTGCGCTAGGCGAAAGCTTAACTAAATTTACTATTGCAGATTGGCAAGCCTATTTAACTTGGAATGTTATTAATAATTATGCGTCTTATTTAAACAAAGATTTCGAAACAGCTAATTTTAATTTTTATAGCACTACTATGTCTGGCACTAAAAGCCAAAAGCCACGCTACAAAAGAATCGTAGAGCAAACAGATGGCGCATTAGGCGAATTAGTAGGACAAATTTATGTAGCTAATTACTTACCAAAAGGTACCAAAGAAAAATTACTAGAAATTGGCGAAAACATTAGAACTGTTTATGCCGAGCATATTAAAACGCTTAGCTGGATGTCGGCCGAAACCAAAACAAAAGCCTTGAGTAAATTAGCAAAAGTAAGTATGAAGGTTGGCTATCCAGATAAATGGAAAGATCTTTCGAGCGTGAAAATTACACGCGATGCTTATTTAGCAAACATCAAAAACATTAACCAGTGGTCTTTCGAAAGAAGCATTCAAAAATATGGTAAGCCCGTAGACAAAACAGAATGGGAGATGACGCCACAAACTTACAATGCTTATTATAACCCAGTAGACAACGAGATTGTAGTGCCTGCTTGTAATATTATTGTACCCGGTTTTGAAGGGCAAATGCCGGACGATGCAGTTTTATACGGCATTATTGGAGGTTCTACTTTTGGACACGAAATTACACATGGCTTTGATGACCAAGGCAGTCAATACGATGAAGATGGAAACTTAAAAGATTGGTGGACCAAACAAGACCGCGAAAAATTTACCGAAAAAACAAAAGCCATTGTGGCGCAAT
>JBILIO010000173.1:0-3771 GCA_044349915.1 Sphingobacteriales bacterium
CAAAAAAATAAGTAAAGACTTGGCTCCTTTATTTGCAAACTACCAAACACTGTATCCAAATGATAGCATACCTAAAGTAGCCACTTTTATTTCGGGTTTTAATAACGCAATTGTAACTACCCCCAATTATATAGGCATAGGGCTCGATATGTTTATGGGAAAAAATTATCAATATTATGCCTCGGTAGATTTTCCGGCATATATAACTAAAAGACTAAGTAAAGAATATATTACACCCGCAATTGCCAAAGCATTATTGAATACTAAACTGCCTGAAGCGAATCAAACAAGCACCTTACTTTCTGAGATGATTCAAGAAGGGAAAATATTATATGGAATTGATCTTTTATTACCAGAGGTCGAAGACTCTTTAAAAATAGGCTATACAGCCGAACAACTAGACTGGTGTAAAGCGAACGAAGGCAATATTTATAAATTATTTATAGAAGATAATTTGCTCTTTTCTGCCGAACAAAAAAAATATGCTAAATATTTAGAAGAGGCGCCATTTACGGCAGGCTTAGCAAATAATTCGGCACCAAGAATTGGCATTTGGTGCGGATGGCAAATTGTTAAAAATTATATGAATAATAATCCTTCCATTAGTTTCGATGAATTATGGAAAGAAAAAGATGCACAGAAAATTTTAAAACTAGCAACATATAAACCAAAAAATATCTAAATACAGCTTATGAAAAATGCCTTACTCACTTTTTCTGCTATTATTTTATTGAATGGCTGCAAAATGAACGACACAAAAATTACCTTAATGCCCTACCCTGAAACTAAAAAAGGAACTGTCAGCGATAATTATTTCGGACAAAGCATTGCAGACCCTTATCGTTGGCTCGAAAACGATACCACCAAAGAAACAGCCGATTGGGTTAGCGCACAAAATGCAGTAACTCAAGATTACCTTTCTCAAATTTCTTACAGAGGAAAAGTGAAAGAGCAATTAACCGAAATTTGGAATTATGCGAAAGAATCGGCTCCATACAAAAAAGGCGATTATTATTTCTTTTCTAAAAATGACGGCTTACAAAACCAATCGGTTATCTATTTTAAAAAGGGAATAGATGGTGCCGAAAAAGTATTCCTAGATCCTAATAAATTATCGACCGATGGAACTGTTGCCTTAGTGGGTTTAAGTTTCTCTAACGACTTTAAATATGCAGCCTATGCCATTGCAAGATCTGGCTCCGATTGGAACGAAATTTATGTAATTGATATTGCTACTCAACAATTAACGAAAGATAAAATTCAATGGGTAAAATTTTCGGGTGCAGCCTGGAAAGGCGATGGCTTCTACTATAGCCGTTATGATGAGCCTAAAGGTGTAAGCGAATTTTCAAATCAAAATCAATTTCAAAAAGTATATTATCATCAATTAGGTCAAGCGCAAGCAAACGATCAATTAATTTACGAAGACAAATTACATCCGCTCAGATATTTTGGTGCGAGTGTAACTGAAAACGAAAACTACTTAATTATTTCTGCTTCTGAAGGAACCTCTGGCAACGAAATTTTAGTGCAAAATTTAAGAGCTAAAAACGATAAGCTACATACCTTACTAAAAGGATTTAAAAATAATTACGAAGTAATTGATAATATCGACGATGAATTATTGGTATTGATGGACCAAGATGCGCCAAATTATAAAGTAGTAGCCATAAATCCGGAAGCCAGTGAAAAACAAAATTGGAAAACAATTATTCCAGAACAAAAAGATTTATTACAGTCGGTAAGTACTGCTGGCGGTAGATTGTACGCCACCTATTTAAAAAATGCAAGTAATCAATTATGCGAATATTCGGTAGATGGTAAAAAAATAAAAGACATTGAATTGCCTGGTATCGGTACTATTGCTTTAGCAGAAGCAAGTAACAATGAAACTAATTTTTATTTTAGTTTTAGCAACTTTACCACACCTGGTACTATTTATAATTTAAATACCCAGTCTGGGAAAATTGAATTATACAAAAAATCAGCCTTTAAAATTAACACTGATAATTACGAAACAAATCAAGTTTGGTTTGATTCAAAAGACGGAACAAAAATCCCGATGTTTATTGTACACAAAAAAGGAATTAAATTAGATGGACAAAACCCATTATTACTTTATGGCTATGGTGGTTTTAATATTAGCTTAACGCCAAGCTTTAGTGTCTCTAATTTATACTTTTTGGAAAACGGTGGAATATACGCCCAGGTTAGCTTACGCGGCGGCGGAGAGTTTGGAGAAGAATGGCATAAATCAGGAATGTTAGATAAAAAACAAAATGTTTTTGACGACTTTATTGGCGCGGCAGAATATTTAATCAAAGAAAAATATACCAGCAGCGAAAAGTTAGCCATTAACGGAAGATCTAATGGTGGTTTATTAGTTGGCGCTTGCATGACACAAAGACCAGATCTATTTAAGGTTGCTTTACCCGGTGTTGGTGTGTTAGATATGTTGCGTTACCATAAATTTACGATTGGTTGGGGTTGGGCAGTAGAATATGGTTCGAGTGAATCTAAATCGCAATTTGATTACTTAATTAAATATTCTCCGTTACATAATGTAAAACAAACTGTTTATCCAGCTACATTAATAACCACAGCCGATCATGATGATCGCGTAGTGCCTGCACACTCTTTTAAATTTGCAGCAACCTTGCAAGAAAACCAACAAGGAGAAAATCCGATTTTAATTCGCATAGATTCAAAAGCTGGACACGGTGCCGGTAAACCAACGGCAAAGGTGATTGAAGAAGCGGCAGATATTTGGTCGTTTGTATTCCATCATTTAGGCATACATCCATAAAACCAAAATCATATTAAACAAAAAAGGCTATCAAAATTTGATAGCCTTTTTTTTATGCGTTGAATAAAAATTACTGAGCAGCTAATGCATTTGCACCACTCACAATTTCTAAAATTTCGTTGGTAATAGAGGCTTGTCTTGCTTGGTTATAAGACAAACGCAATGCTTTTAATAATTCTCCAGCGTTTTCTGTTGCTTTATCCATTGCGGTCATACGCGCGCCATGTTCTGATGCATGTGAATCTAACAAAGCTTTATACAATTGAATTTTAACCGAACTTGGAATTAAACCTAATACAATTTCTTCTTGCGAAGGCTCTAATAAATAATCTGCGTTGTTTTGATTAGCAGCTTGATTAACCGAAGGCACCACTGGCAATAATTGCTCAGTTGTTAAAATTTGCATGCCTGCATTTTTAAATTGGTTATACACCACTTCTACCTTATCCCATTTACCAGCAACAAAACCGCTCATTACTTCTTCAGCAATTTTATTTGCTTCATCGAAATTTAAATGATTAAATACTTCGTTGTTATTTCCAATTACATTGAATTTATTTCTGGTAAAATAATCTTGTGCTTTTTTACCAATGGCGATGATCTGTAAATTACCATCGCGTTTTTGTGCATCATATTTATCTGCAACCAATAAGTTAGCCGCCTTAATTACATTCGCATTGAACGCACCAGCTAATCCACGGTTGGAAGTCACTACCACTAACAATACATTTTTTATTTCGCGTTGTTGTGTGTATGGACTTTCGTTCCCTTCTAAACTTGCGGTTAAATTTGCAAGAATATCTTTTAATTTATTTGCATAAGGTCGCATTTGAACAATGGCGTCTGTTGCTCTTTTTAATTTTGCAGCAGAAACCATTTTCATTGCTTTTGTAATCTGCTGTGTAGAGTTTACAGAAGCAATTCTAATACGTACCTCTTTTAAATTTGCCATATGCTATTTGAAC
>JBILIO010000022.1:0-13955 GCA_044349915.1 Sphingobacteriales bacterium
TTTATCTTCAAATCCGGGAGGCAAATCCCATTGTCCTTTTTGGGTATAGAAGGTGAGGGGCATTTGAAAAATATAGCCGTTTGTTTGAGACAAATGCGAATTAGTATGCATGCCCGAACCAATAATGTAGTTTACTTTTTCGAGCCTTTTATGAACGGTATCTTTTCCTGCTAGTCTATATTCTAAAATAAATATTTCCTTATTTTTTAATATGGGCTGATAGTAAAAATCGAGGTATTTATCATAAACAATAGCATGTGAATTAAATTTTGCTGCTGTTTTTTGTTCATTAGCCATGCCAAAACTTTGGCCCATTCCAGTATGGATAAATGTCTCGTGAATATTGCTGTGACAGCCTTTGCAGGTATTCATGCCTACATATTGAACAGAATCGGCATGGTTTAGATATACGCTGGTATTTTGATTAGTATCACCGTTGGAACTACAATTTATTTCCACTAGTAAAATAACCAATGCCAATAATAATGTAATTAGCTTATTCATTTTTATAATATTTTAAACTGATGCATTGGCTAGCGTTATTAGCTTGCAAGCGAATAAAATAAATGCCATTTGGTGCAGATAAAAGTTGAATGCCCTGATTGCTTTTTTCAAATGCAATACTACTTCCCATTAAATTAGTTACAGAAATTTGATAATTTGAAAGGTTATGTATGCCTAAATCTGCTATTTGTATATCGCCATTTCCTGGATTTGGAAATAAACGAAAAGTAGTTTGTTTAGGGCTTTGTTGCCCAATTCCAGTGCCTCTGATGGCATCCGAAAAAACGGGTCTAATCATAACCGATCCTTTTATTGCACTCTGTTGCCAGCCTACAGAGGTTACCTTATAAAACATTTGATCGTTATTGGCATAATTTCTATCTAAACCAACATTCATCAAGTAATTGCTGCTTTGAATCCATCCTACATAAAATTCGCCAGAAATAATAAGGGTAGAATCTAATGCATAATTTACAAAATCATTGATACCAATTTCTTGCATTGTATTTAATGATGTTTTTTGATAAAGAATAACTTCGGGTACTAAACTTTTCCATATAGTGAGGGTAAATAAATTTTGATGATTGTCTATTTCTTTTTGAGTAAAAAAGAAAGCAATATCAGTTAATGTATCTGCTACGGGCGCATTAAAATGCATGGCAAATCGACCATCCGAAGAAGGCGTAATGCCATAGCCATTCTCGGCTGTACCATCATCGTAGGCAAAGTAATCGCTAAAGATTTGTTCGTGTATTAAGGTGTCATTTTGTTTGATAAAATCTCCGCCAGTACTACAAGTATATCTGGTTTTTAAAACAAATGGATGATTTTGCGCAGGGATAATAATTTTATTAGAACTAATACTGTCTGTAGTTTGTTCGCCTAATAAATCAAAGCCTCGGGTTGCGGAATCTATTTTTTGATTGGTATTTTTGATGCGAGCAGTATAAGTAAAGCTGGCACTTTTTGTATTGATGAAGTTATTTCTAATCGAAACAAAATGATTTTCTGCTAACATCGATTCGTTATATTGATTGAAAGGCACAGCAGAATAGGGTTTGAGCAGCGAAGTAGCATTTCCGGTAATGGAAACATCGTTTTGAATGGTATCATTAACCGAACTATTGATGGTGATTTTTACATAATCAAGGTTCCAATGGTCGTCTCCTCCAAATTGAGAGCCTTTATTTTTAAATCTAAACTGAAAACCTTTATATAAATATTTGCTTTCTGTTATAGGAATAGAAATTAATTGAAATGGCTTAGAAGTGCTGCCTGCAAAGCGTTTTACTTGTTCCCATTTTTGAGTGCTTCCATTTTTAAATTCTAAAAGTAAAGAGTCTTTTACCGCGGGGTTTCTGCCATTGCCTTGGGGTTGAATATAAAATCTTAAATAAATAGAGTCGGCGGCAGGGTAATTTAAATTAATGGCTTGCGAAGTAAGCGTATCGCAAATGCCATAACCTCCACTTAAAGTAGTATAAGGTTGCCCATCTTTATTAAAACCGTCGAAGGTTGCAACGCCTTTAGATATGGCATCTTGGCCAAATGAATTATTTATAAAGACAAAACTATCTGTCCAATATTTTGTACTTGGGTAAATTTTATCGTAAGAAAAATCATCAAAAAATGGGAGGTTGAGCGTATCTGTTTTTGCTTTACTTTTTTGCTGTTGTAATTGATATTGCGCTTTTAAAATTGGATTGTATGTGAGTGGTGTCACCACTTCTTGCGCAAATAAGCAAGAAGGAAAAAGTACGATAGCGAATAACAGTTTTTGAAACATGTTGGATTTTAAAATTTTTAAGCGTCGGTTAATCTTCTTTAACATAAATATCGATGGCGCTACCTTGTCCAATTTTATTGATAGCGGTATCGGTACTAAACGCTGGACTTTGCTTATATATTTTAGTATTAAAGGTGTCGGTACTATTGCCTTCAAAGATAATTGTCCCTAATCTTAACTTAGAAGCGTTGAGTACAAATTGAGCTTCTTCAAAATTTAGACCTGTTAAATTAGGAATGTCAACTTTCACATTTCCATATCCGTCGCCAACTAAAAGGTCTAGTGTGGCGCCTTTTCTAATCGCAAAACCTTTTTGAACAGTTTTACCATTATATACCAATCCTAAAACAGCATTTTGTGCTAAATCGGGCTTGTAAATTAATTGTCCAATCTTTATGCCATAACTTTCTAAAATAGAAGTGGCTTCTCTTAAAGAAACATCAATTAAGTCTGGTAATTTTACAATGGGTGGGGTATTAGAAACAACCGTTAAATAAATGGTTCTGTTTTCTTTTACCGCTGCACCAGGTTCGGGTTCTTGTTCGTAAACCGTTCCGGCAGGTGCTAAACTAGTATAAATGGAATCGATGCTGTATTTAAAGTTTTGTTCGTCTAATAAATCGGTAGCATCCGAAAGTTCAAGTCCTTTTAATACCGGAACAGGTACGCTTTGACCATGTTTTGTATAAAAAGCTACCCATTTATACGCCCCAAATAGCGTAATCACTAAAGCTACCACAATGAGGAGCATTTGCTTACGAAAAGCTTTAGTCTGTAGGTATTGTATAATTTTCATCGGATGTTCAAACTTAAGCTAAAATTCAAGAATTAGAAAATCATTTTACCCACTTATTATATTAAATCAGCATTTTTTTACAAATTTGATTTATAATTCGATTTGTTGATCGATAACCGCGCATAGAAAAACCATTATGAAGAAAAAAATAGCATTGTTAGCAGGAGGTTATACCGGCGAATCTGTTGTGTCTATGAAGAGTGCCGCAATGGTTGCGAATAGCTTAGATAGAAATGTATACGAGATTTATCAAATAGTCATTAATAAAGAAAAATGGGTTTATATTAATGAGCAAAAAGAAGAATTTGCCATCGATAAAAACGATTTTACAGTGATAGTTAATGGACAAAAACTTCAATTTGATGTAGCATTTATTTGTATTCATGGGAGCCCTGGAGAAGACGGTAAGCTTCAAGGTTATTTAGATATGATAGGTTTGCCCTATACAACTTGCGATGCGATTACTTCTGCTATAACAATGAATAAGGCCTATACTAAAAGTGTAATCGCCGATTTAGCCAATGTATCGGTTGCTAAATCGATGCAGGTTTTTGCCAACCGCAGGGCAAGCGAAGAAAGTATTTTATCAAATTTAACATTGCCTTTATTTGTCAAGCCAAATTTTGGAGGAAGCAGCATTGGCATGAGTCGCGTAAATACACCGAATGAATTGGCACCCGCTTTACAAAAAGCATTTAAAGAAGACGATCAATTAATTATCGAAGAGTTTATTAGTGGTCGAGAATTTACGATAGGGGTTGTGCGAATAGATGGAAAAATATGGGTGCTTCCGGCTACGGAGGTAATCTCCTCTAAAGAGTTTTTTGATTTCGAAGCTAAATATACCACTGGTTTAAGCGAAGAAATTACCCCAGGTAGAATGTCGGAAGCCGAAATTGCCAAAGTGCAAGAAATGGCTGCTGCCATTTATGAAAGGCTCAATTGTGCAGGCGTGGTTCGAATAGATTATATCATCAACGAAACTGGGCTGATTTATGTATTAGAGATTAATACAGTGCCAGGGCAGTCTGAAAATAGTATTATTCCTCAACAAGTTCGTGCAACGGGCATGGATATGACTACTTTTTACGGTTTATTGGTTACAGAAGCACTTAAATAGAATAATGCTCAATAATCCAATCGGGAATAGTTTCGGCTCTTCCTGTATTAACATTCACCATCGTATATTCAAACTCGCCATCAGCGCATAATTTGCCTGTTTTTTTATTGGTAATTTCGAATGCAACCGTGCAGCCTTTAGTCGCTAAATCGGTAATTCCTGTTTTTACAATAAAATGATCGCCTAAACCTAAGGGTCTTTTGTAGTTTACAAGGGCTTTAGTAATTACCCATCCAAAACCATGCGAAAGGAACTGTTGCATGGGGAAACGATAGTTATGCTCCATTTGCTCGTACCTAGCTGCCAAAACATAATCAAAGTAGCGACTATTATGTACATGTTGATTCATGTCAATATCGTCTGGTCTTACTTGTAGTTCTGTTTCGAATTTGCTATATTTCATGGCTTAATTTTTTACATAGATGAGCAATATTTTGCTAATTATCAACAAATAAATACTTAATATTTCATTTCAAGCAAAACTTAAGGTAAAAATTAATATTAAATTTATATAATGTTAATAATAAGGTTATTATAACAATATATATTAAGTATAACTTTATATAATATAGCGAATTTGATTGCCAGCTTAAGCGTAATATTTTGGCTACAAAAAAAATATTTTACCCAAAAAATCAGCTTAAATGATTGATAAATAAACTTTATCGTTTTTTTTTGAAATTATCTCTCGAGCCGCCTTGTCAAATTCCAAATTTTCCTGTATTTTTGTTGTCTAATTAAATCAATTGTTTAACCGCTAAAATATAATTCAAGAAATGTATTTAAGTACTGAAAAGAAGAAAGAAATCTTCGGGTCATTCGGAAAGAGTGAAGCTGATACAGGATCAGCAGAGGGGCAAATTGCCTTATTTACACACAGAATCAGTCATTTGACTGGTCATTTGAAGAAAAATCGTAAGGACTTTTCTACACAATTATCACTTACTAAATTAGTAGGTAAGCGCAGGGCTTTATTAAACTACTTAATGAAGAAAGACATTACTCGTTACCGTGCAATTGTGAAGAAATTAGAATTAAGAAAATAGTTTTTCATGTTTTATGTTTTAAGAGCCGTCTCTGGATTTTTCCAGAACGGCTTTTTTCGTTTCTAAATGCCTCTATCATTGAGTGGTATTATCATTTTATTATGTACCTTTGCTCCGTTTAAAAATAATATATATATGTCGAAAATTGGAATTACCCATGAGTTTGAAATGGGAGATGGAAAAAAGATTTCCATCGAAACAGGAAAATTAGCTAAACAAGCTGATGGATCTGTTGTTGTAAAAATGGGAGATACGATGCTCCTAGCTACGGTTGTTTCTTCACAAGATGCAAAAGAAGGTTCAGATTTCTTGCCTTTATCAGTAGATTACCAAGAAAAATATGCTTCAACAGGTAGAATCCCTGGAGGCTTTCTAAAAAGAGAATCAAGATTGTCGGATTACGAAATTTTAATCAGTAGATTAATTGACCGTGCCCTTAGACCCATGTTCCCAGAAGATTACCACGCCGATACACAGGTAATGGTTTCTTTAATTTCTGCGGATAAAAATATCATGCCAGATGCATTAGCTGCTTTAGCAGCTTCGGCAGCATTAACCATTAGTGATATTCCTTTTAATGGTCCAATCTCAGAAGTGAGAGTGGCTAGAATTGATGGTAAATTAATCGTCAATCCATTAATTTCGGAATTAGCCAATGCAGATATCGAATTAATTGTAGCAGGTAATGCGCAAGATATTTGTATGGTTGAAGGGGAGATGAATGAAGTGTCGGAAGATGAAATGGCGGAAGCTATTCGTTTTGCACATGCAGCTATTAAGATTCAAGTTCAAGCGCAATTAGATTTATTAGCAAAAGTGGGTGCGAAAACAAAAAGAACTTACAAGCACGAACCAGCAGCAAATCCTGAATTAGAAAGTCAAATTAAGGCTTTTGCATACGATAGAATTTATGCGGTTGCTAAATCTGCATTAGGTAAAGACGAGCGCTCGGTTGCTTTTAAAGCAATTCGTAAAGAGTTTGAAGCGACCGTTGCAGAGCAAATGAGCGATTCGAGTTATGTGTATTTATTGAAAAAATATTACCACGATATCGAAAAAGAAGCTATTCGTGCTATGATCTTAAATGATGCGATTCGTTTAGATGGTAGAACAAACAAACAAATTCGTCCAATCTGGTCTGAAGTAGGTTATTTACCTGCTGCTCACGGTTCGGCGGTATTTACAAGAGGCGAAACACAATCATTAACATCGGTTACCTTAGGGGCAAAAACTGACGAACAAATGATTGATGGTGCGATGTTCTTTGGATATAACAAATTTATGTTGCATTATAATTTCCCAGGTTTTTCTACTGGTGAAGTTCGTCCAAATCGTGGTCCGGGTAGAAGAGAAGTTGGACATGGTAATTTAGCGATGCGTTCGTTAAAGAAAGTATTACCAGGTGACGACATCAACCCATATGTAATTCGTATTGTTTCTGATATTTTAGAATCTAATGGTTCTTCCTCAATGGCTACCGTTTGTGCGGGTACATTGGCTTTGATGGATGCAGGTGTGCAAATTAAAGCACCAGTTTCTGGTATCGCAATGGGATTAATTTCTGATCCTATCACTAAAAAATATGCGATTCTTTCAGACATCTTAGGTGACGAAGATCATTTAGGAGATATGGACTTTAAAGTAACGGGTACTACAAAAGGTATTACGGCTTGTCAAATGGATTTAAAAATTGATGGTCTTTCATACGATATGTTAGCCGAAGCTTTAAATCAAGCAAAAGAAGGCCGTGCGCATATCTTAGGCGAAATGATGAAAACGATAGAAAGTCCTCGCGAAGATTATAAATCACATGCACCTCGTATTGTGCAAATGAGAATTGCGAAAGAATTCATTGGTGCCATTATCGGACCTGGAGGAAAAATCATTCAAGAGATGCAACGCGAAAGTGGTGCAACCATCAGCATCGAAGAAAAAGACAACATGGGTATCGTGCAAATTTACGCCGATAACAAAGATGCTATTGATGCAGTTTACAATAAAATTAAAGGAATTACCGCAACTGCCGAAGTAGGCGAAATTTACGAAGGTAAAGTAAAATCAATTATGCCATTTGGTGCATTTGTTGAAATTATGCCAGGTAAAGACGGTTTATTGCATATTTCTGAGATAGATTGGAAACGCTACGAAACAATGGATGGGGTGCTTACCGAAGGTCAAATAGTTAAAGTTAAGTTAATTGACATCGATAAGAAAACAGGTAAAATGAAACTTTCTAGAAAAGTATTATTGCCTAAACCAGAAAAAACAGAAGATCCAAAATCTGAATAATTTTTCAATCAAAAAAAATCCCCGTTAAATTTAACGGGGATTTTTTTTTATTTTTTTTATTTCTTTTCGGGTCTTACATATAAGTTGTAACTACCGCTTACTTTTACATTTACAAATTCTGCAATTTTTTCAGTAACCACACTTGGTATTTGAATGTTATGTTCTTTACATGCAACATCAAATTGACTAGCCACAGTTATCACACCAGATTTAATACTGATGGTTCCAGGGATTGTTCTGTCTTTGTCGACCCCATGCATATTGAGTTTGCCAGTTACTGTTACATTATACGTACCATCTTTTTTCCAATCAATGCTTTCGTTTATTTTTCCTATAAATTTAGCTTCAGGAAATTTATCACTCTCCATATAGTTCTCGTTAAAATGTTCTTGCATTAAAGAACTTTTAAAAGTGAAAGATTTAACTTGAATCATAAATAAGATATCGTTTTTAGCCGTTGTAATAATAGAGGTGGCATTGGCTGTTTTTGCTTCAATATCCTCCATTGGGGTAGTAGAAAAAAAACGAACATTCATCGCTTTAGATTGATAAACTTCTTGTGCAAAAGTTTGTATTCCAATGAATGCAAAGCTTAATAAGAGTGCAAATTTCTTCATAATGTTATAGAATTAGTTGATTTAGATAGCTAATATAGCAAAATTCGCAAAGTTTTTTTCTTACTTTTACCTAAGTAAAGCTTCTAAAAATGAAACACCTCATCGCACCTTCTATTTTATCTGCAGATTTTGCAAACTTACAATCTGATATCGAGATGATAAATCAATCGGAAGCGGATTGGTTCCATGTTGATGTAATGGACGGGGTATTTGTTCCCAATATTTCTTTTGGATTTCCGGTTATTACCGCAATTAAACACCATGCAAAAAAACCTTTAGATGTGCATTTAATGATTGTAGATCCTGATAGGTATTTACAACAATTTAAAGATGCTGGAGCGGCTATATTAACGGTTCACTACGAAGCGTGTACTCATTTACATAGAACCATTTCAGCCATTCATGAATTAGGTATGAAAGCCGGAGTTGCAATTAATCCGCATACTCCAGTTTCTGTACTAGAAGATATCCTCCCTCAAATAGATTTAGTATGTATTATGAGTGTAAATCCTGGCTTTGGAGGTCAAAAGTTTATTGAAAACACTTATCAAAAAATTACTAAACTCAGAACTTTAGCTAAACAATTAAATACCGAAGTGCTGATAGAAATCGACGGCGGTGTTGGGCATCAGAATGCCTTGGCATTGATTAAAGCGGGCGCAGATGTATTAGTTGCAGGAAATGCCGTATTTGGCGCACAAAATCCAATGGAGATGATATCAGAATTGAAAAAAATTCGTTAAGTATTTCATGTTTCCAAAACTCCCCTTAGTATTGTTATTTGTTTGCCTCGCTAATTTGGGGTTTTCGCAACGCAGTGCTAATTTATTTGGAACCATCACCGATGAAAAAGGCAAAACCATGCCTTTAGTCAACATTTCAATAGTCGGAACTAATATTGGCACCCAAACCAACGATTTTGGGCATTACGAACTAAAAGTGCCAGCCGATTCCGCATTTACTTTGCAATTTAATTCTCTAGGATACGAATCGCATAAAATTGAATTGAAGTTAAAACCTGCTCAACAAAAAAAAATCAGTCATCAATTTACACAATCTAGTTTTGCCATTAAACAAGTAGTAGTCAATAGTGATATAGATAGGCGGGCTGGAATTTCGAAAATAGATGCCAAATTACTTTCTAGTTTACCCTCTGCTTCTGGAAATTTTGAAGCCATTTTAAAAACTTTACCGGGTGTGCAATCCAATAATGAATTGAGTTCGCAGTATAATGTAAGGGGTGGAAATTTTGATGAAAATTTAGTGTATGTAAATGATGTAGAAATTTACCGTCCTTTCTTAGTGCGCTCCGGTCAACAAGAAGGACTGAGTTTCATTAATTCAGACATGGTTAAATCGGTCAGTTTTTCGGCTGGTGGATTTGATGCTAAATACGGAGATAAATTATCTTCTGTCTTAGATATAACTTATAAAAAACCTGTTGCTTTTGCAGGTAGTGTTTCGGCTGGTTTGTTAAATCAATCCATTAACCTAGAAGGAACCAATCGCAATCGTCGCTTATCTTATTTGTTAGGTTATCGAAAAAAATCAACCAAATATGTATTGGGTTCTTTAGATATAGATGGCGATTACCAGCCTAATTTCTCCGACCTGCAAACCTATGTAAACTATAGCCTTTCGACCGATTGGGAGCTCTCTTTTATGGGAAATTTCAATAGTAATAATTACATCGTAAAGCCGCAAAGTAGAGAAACCACATTTGGTACTTTCAACGAAGTATTGCGTTTGTCTATCTTTTTTCAAGGTCAAGAAATTGATCAATACCAAAGTACACTGGGCGCTTTAACGGCTACTTATAGTCCTTCCGATTCTTTGAAAATAAAATTCATTGCCACAAAATATAATTCCTTTGAACAAGAAACTTTTGATATAGAAGGGCAGTATATTTTTGATGAAATAGAAAGCAATTTTGGAAAAGAAACCTTTGGACAAGTAAAAGCAAATAGGGGAGTTGGCGCTTACTTAAACCATGCTAGAAATTTCCTGCGTGCTAATGTGCAATCTATTGAAAACAAAGGAAGATACGTGCATAAGGGTAATTTATTATTATGGGGATTGCGTTATCAAAACGAGCAAATAAACGATCAATTGAGCGAATGGAATTTAATAGATTCTGCAGGTTATGCGCTTTCTAATTCGGCGCAAATGATCGAGTTAAAAGATGTAATTCGTACTAAAATAAAATTAAATACCAATCGCGTCAATGGCTTTATTCAAAATTCGTTTTCTTTTAATTCGGATAAAAGTTTACAATTAACAACGGGTATAAGGGCCACTTACTGGGATTATACTAAAGAGTTAAATTTGAGTCCAAGAATTACTTTGTCATTTCATCCAAAATGGAAGCAGGACTGGGTTTTCAGGGCGTCTACGGGTTTGTATTATCAACCGCCTTTTTACCGCGAATTAAGAAATTACGATGGTACTTTATCTACCAATCCAGCGGCACAAAAATCTATTCATTATGTGTTAGCTGCCGATAAACAATTTATTTCTTTTGGTGGTCGTAAGTTTAAGTTTATATCAGAAATGTATTATAAACAAATGGATCAAATTATTCCTTACGAAGTAGACAATGTTCGCATTCGATATTATGCCAATGATAAAGCAAAGGCATACGCTAAAGGTATTGATTTTAAAGTGAATGGGGAGTTTGTGAAAGATTTAGAATCGTGGTTTAGTTTATCATTTATGAGCACACAAGAGGATATTTATAATGATAAAATAAATATCAAGGATGTAAGCGGAATAGATTCTGCTATTATTTATCCAGGTTATATTCCAAGACCAACCGATCAACGATTTAATTTTTCGGTATTTTTTCAAGATAACTTTAAAAATGATCCAAGTTTTAAAGTGCATTTAAATGTAGTTTTTGGTGCACGTTTACCATTTGGTCCGCCAGATTTTGCCAGATATAAAGACACCTTGCGCATGCCGCCCTATTGGAGAGCAGATGTAGGATTCAGTAAAGAATTTGTAAGCAAGAAAAATGGCGGAACTGCGCAAATTGGGCCATTTAAATCGCTCATGCTTTATGGCGAAGTTTTTAACCTCTTTAAACGCTCCAATACCATATCCTATCTATGGATAAGAGATGTGAACGCGCAACAATATGCAGTGCCAAATTACCTTACTTCAAGGCAAATTAACATACGTTTGGTCGGTAAATTTTAACACTTGTATAAGAGTTGATAGTTTTTAACTTTGTATGGTATTTTAACCTATAAAAAATGCCACACAAACACAATTTCGGTGCAGGTCCTTGCATCTTACCACAAGAAGTTTTTGAACAAGCAGCACAGGCTGTATTAAGTTGGGGCGACACAGGTTTGTCTATCTTAGAAATCTCGCATCGTACGCCAGAATTCGAATCGGTTGTTGCAGAATCTGTGCAATTGATTAAAGAATTAATGCAAGTGCCCGATGGTTACGAAGTAATTTTTGTGCAGGGTGGTGCAAGTTTGCAATTTGGCATGTTGCCCATGAATTTATTAAACGAAGAAGAGTCGGCAGCCTATTTAGATACAGGTGTTTGGGCTAACAAAGCATATAAAGAAGCTAAACTTTTTGGAAATGTAAATGTGGTGGCTTCTTCCAAAGAGGCTAACTATACATTCATTCCAAAAGATTTTCAAATTCCAACAGATGCTAAATATTTTCATTGCACCTCTAACAATACCATTTACGGAACACAAATGCAATCGTTCCCAAAATCTCCGGTGAGCATGATCTGCGATATGTCTTCTGATATTTTAAGTAGGGAAATTAAGGTAGCAGATTTTGATTTAATATATGCTGGAGCACAGAAAAACATTGGGCCTGCAGGAAATACAGTTGTCATTTTAAAATCAGAAATTTTAGGAAAAGTTAACAGAAAAATAACATCGATGCTTGATTATCGCATTCATATTGAAGGTGGGTCGATGTACAATACGCCTCCAGTATTTGCCATTTATGTAGCCATGTTAAATTTACGTTGGTTAAAAAAACAAGGCGGTGTAAAAGAAATGGAAAGAAGAAATGTAGAGAAAGCAAATTTACTTTATTCCGAGATTGATCGTAACGCAATGTTTAAAGGTACTTGCGCAATAGAAGATCGTTCTAAAATGAATATCTGTTTTGTCATGAATGATGATTCTCTTGAAAAAGAATTTTTACAAATGGCCGAAGCGGTTGGATGTGTTGGTTTAAAAGGACACCGAAGTGTGGGTGGATTTAGGGCATCAATGTATAATGCATTGCCATTAGCAAGTGTTCAAGTTTTAGTAGATACCATGAAAAATTTTGAAGCTTTAAAAAAATAAGAAGATGAAAATATTAGCGAATGATGGGATTGATCCAATTGGCAAAAAAATGCTCGAAGATGCTGGTTTTACAGTAGATACAGAGACAATTCCGCAAGATCAATTGCTTTCAAAATTAAATCAATACGATGCCGTTACGGTTCGTTCGGCAACCAAAATTCGTAAAGAATTAATTGATGCTTGTCCTAATTTAAAATTAATTGGTAGAGGTGGTGTAGGGATGGATAATATAGATGTGGACTACGCAAAATCAATTGGAAAAACAGTTATTAATACACCAGCGGCATCTTCTATTTCTGTTGCAGAATTAGTTTTTGCCCATCTGTTTTCGGGAGTTCGTTTTTTAGCGCAAGCCAATAGGGCTATGCCTTTGCATGGAGATTCACAATTCAATGATTTGAAAAAACAATATGCAAAAGGACTCGAACTAAAAGGTAAAACCATCGGCATTTTGGGTTTTGGTCGCATAGGAAGAGAAGTAGCTAAAATTGCATTTGGTTTAGGCATGGATGTGCTTGCCTACGATTTATTCGAATTTAATCCTACCGTAGAATTGCGTTTTTCTGGAGACATCACTTTACCCTTAACTGTTCAAGTAGCTAGTAAATCACTTTTACTTCAAAGAGCTGATTTTATAACCTTACATGTGCCAGCAATAGATGGTAAGCCCGTAATTGGTGCTGCAGAATTTGCCATGATGAAAAAAGGAGCAGCTATTGTGAATTGTGCAAGGGGCGGTGTAATTGACGAAACGGCTTTATTAGCTGCCTTAGATAATCAACAAATAGCATTTGCCGGATTAGATGTTTTTGATAATGAACCAAAACCCGCTTCAGCAGTTTTAAATCATCCTAAAATTTCCTTAACACCACATATTGGCGCTGCAACCAACGAAGCCCAAGAGCGCATTGGCGTGGAGTTAGCGAGTTTGATCATTGATTTTTTTAATAAATAATAATGGCAAATATAAAAGCATTCAAAGGTATTAGACCCCGAAAAGATTTAGTAGAACAAGTGGTTGCTAAACCTTTTGATACTTTTTATACGCCAGCTGCAAAGCAAATTTTAGAAAATAATCCCATCTCTTTTTTACATACCATAGAACCTTTAATTGATAATCCTTTTCAACAAGGTTCGAGAGAAGAAATTGTATTCAAAAAAGCAAAAGAGTTTTTTGATGAATTTATGGAAGATGGGGTATTGCATAGCGATCCATCGGAAAGTATTTATGCTTATCGCACATTCAATAGGGGCCAATGGCAACAAGGCATTTGGTGTTTAACCTCTATAGACGACTACTTAAATAATTCCTTAAAAAAACACGAGCTTACCCGTACCGAAAGAGAAAAAGATTTAATTGAATATTTAGATAATACTGGCATCGATGCCAATCCAGTTTTAGTGACTTACCAAGGCAGTTCAAAAATTCAAGAAATATTAAATCAGGTAATGGCAACATCACCCGATTT
>JBILIO010000023.1:0-13859 GCA_044349915.1 Sphingobacteriales bacterium
GTGGTTTAGCTACCGTGGATCCGACAACTGGGTTGCATTGCCAGCTATTAGAGTGAAAGAAATTATTGCTTTAAATAAAAACGGAGAGTTTCCGGATGACTTATCGAACGTGACGGTTCAACCTATATTGGTAGAACGTATTTTGGATTACGACAATGTGGTTGGCCAAGATAGTTTAACCCGTATGGACGAACGCAATAAGAAAAAGAAGAAGAGCAATAACAATAACAGAAATAAAAATCGCAGTAAGCCGCAATCAGCTACGGAGGGTAATGCAAGCAAACCGGCTGGTCAAACGGGTACGCGCAATAATAGTAATAGTAGGCCGCCGCATAGAGCAGCAAATAATAATAGGCCGCCTAATAATGCTGGAGATAATTCAACAAACGAAAAACCGAAAGAGTAAAATGAAAAGAGCGATTGTTCTACTTTCTGTATTATTTATTTTTAATTCTTGTAATAGGTCGAAAATATTTGACGCCTACGTTGCATTTGAAAATAATACTTGGAGCGTAAACAATCGCCCTACATTCTACCTCGATGTGCAAGACACCATTAACACCCATAGCATTTATTTTAATGTTCGAAATTCGGGCGATTATGGCTATGCCAATTTATTTATATTGCTGACTATTCAAGGACCACAATCAAAAGCAGAAACACAACGCTTCGAATTTAAATTAGCAGAAGCAGACGGAAAGTGGCTAGGCTCGGGGCTTGGAGACATCTATAGCAATCAAATGAAAATGATGCAATCTTTAAAATTTCCTAAAAAAGGAGTTTATTCTTTTACCATTGAACAAAACATGCGCGATAATCCTTTAATAGGAATAGAAGATGTTGGTGTAAAAATTGTTCGAAATTAAATTGCAAAACCAAGCATCTTTTTTTGAAAATATATTTAAAGTACACCACCAAAAAGTGTATCAGATTGCAATCTCTATGCTTAAAAACGCAGAAGATGCAGAAGATATCACGCAAGAAGTTTTCATCAATATTTTTCATGCCATTCATCAATTTAAAGAAGAAGCGCAAATTACTACTTGGATTTATAGAATTACGGTTAACAAATGTTTAGACCATATTAAATCTAAGAAAAGAAAAAAGCGATTGGCATTTATCACTTCGCTTTTTGATCCTACTACTGGCAAACAAATACACGATGCCCAACATTTACAGCATCCTGGCGCCATACTAGGACAAAAAGAAACGCAAGAAATTTTATTGGAAGCCCTTGCGCAACTAAAATTAAGGCAGCAAACTGCATTTATTTTAAGCCAGATAGAGAAACTGAGTCAGAAAGAAATTGCGGCTATCCTAGATATTTCGGAAAAAGCGGTAGAATCATTGATTCAACGAGCTAAAGAAAAGCTGCGAATTATTTTAGGAAATTATTATCAAAATCGAAGGTTATAAAAAAAAGTATCGTCCAACTAAATATGAAAAACAAAGAACAATGGATAGCAAATGTGCTTGATTCGGCCAATCAAATAGCCGAAAACAAGCCTAGTCCGTTTTTATTTCAAAAAATTAAACATAAAATTGAGTTGCAAGCGCAATTGCGCGCATCTGCAAATAATCAATTTAATTACAAGTGGGCTTTTGCGTTTATTGCAATTATTGCCTTAAATACATTCGCACTATATCTAAATAGCAATAAGTCTGCGCGACAAAAAACAATCAATGCCATTGAATTAAACAATCAAACCGTTTATAACTATTAAAATGGAAAGCTCAAAACTATCTTTTTGGAAAATTTTTGCCATTACTTTGCTTATTAGCAATATGGTAATTCTTGCTTTTATCTTTTTTGAAAAACCGACAAGAGCCGACAATAAAGGGCCCGCAAAATTTATTATTAAAGAATTAAATTTAAATGCAGCGCAAATCGAAAACTTTAATCAACTAAAATTTGCACACCAAGACAGCGTTCGAAGTCTTAAAAATACTGGCCGCGAATTAAGAGAAGATTATTTTAAACTGTTACGCAACGACACTACCGATAACATATTAGCCGATCAACTTTTAATGCAAATTGGAAATAATCAAAAGGCGATTGAACAAATTACTTTTGAGCATTTTCAAAGTGTAAAAAATATTTGCGATAGTGTACAAAAAGTAAAATTTGATAGCATTATTTTAGAAGTTATCCATAAGATGAAAGATAACAGGCCTAAACCGAACAGGCCTGAACCAAACCGCTAATTACAATAATGGCAAAAGGCTTTCTAGTTTCATCCCCCTAGAACCCTTTATTAATATGGTATGTGCGCTAATGCTATTTTCTAATAAGTAATCCGAAGCATTAGCAGTGCTTTCAAAAAACTGGAAGCTGGCTATTTTATTTTCGGCTGCTGCTTG
This sequence comes from Sphingobacteriales bacterium, assembly GCA_044349915.1. Classification (GTDB taxonomy): domain Bacteria; phylum Bacteroidota; class Bacteroidia; order Sphingobacteriales; family Sphingobacteriaceae; genus CAIKLP01. The sequence continues at coordinate 2,362 of JBILIO010000023.1, forward strand.
ATAAAAATCCTTGCCTACAAAAATAACTTTTTCGAATTTTAATTCGGCAACCAGCGATACAATTGCTTGGTGTTCTGCAATACTCTCTTCGCCTAGTTCAAACATATCACCCAAAATTAAATATTTATTTGGCGCTAGTAATTGCTGAAAATTATTGACTGCTGCAAACATGCTACTAGGATTCGCATTGTATGCATCCATAATTAATTCGTTGTTGGCCGTCTGCATTATTTGCGAGCGATTATTGGTTGGCGTATAGCCTGCAATAGCTGCTACAATTTCTTGTTCGGGCACCTTAAAATATTCGCCGATACATGCTGCGGCTAAAATATTTGCCAAATTATAATCGCCTACTAATTGGGTTTGTACAATATGTGTTTGTGCCGACTTTTTAAAAGTGATGGCTACACACAGCATTGGCGCAAGGGATTGAATGCTCCCACTTAATAGACTTTCGGAATTGCTTCCAAAATAAATTTTATTATTTAATGCAGCGGAAAGCTCCATGGTAATAGCATCATCTGCATTTACGAATACGGTTCCACTAGTCGATTCAATATAATCGTATAATTCTTTTTTAGTTTTTTTAACACCTTCAAAACCGCCCATTCCTTCGAGGTGTGCTTTACCTATATTGCAAATTAACCCGTAAGTAGGTGCTGCGATTTCGCATAATTCGGCGATTTCTTTTTGATGATTTGCCCCCATTTCAATAATGGCGAATTGATGAGATGCATTGATGCCAAGTAAAGTTAATGGAACGCCAATGTGGTTATTTAAATTTCCAAATGTTGCCAGCGTTTGGAATTTTTTAGCAAGCACTGCGTTGATTAATTCTTTTGATGTTGTTTTGCCATTGCTCCCAGTAATTCCTAAAAAGGGAATGCTCAATTGTTTGCGATGATGATTGGCTAAGGCTTGTAAGGCTTTTAAAACATCATCTACTAATAAATATTGTTCGTTAATTGCAAATTCGATTTGATCTACTACTGCATAGGCCGCACCCGATGCTAAAGCTTGTGCAGCAAACTCATTGCCATTAAAATTGGCTCCTTTTAAAGCAAAAAAAATACTGCCGGCTTTTACCGTTCGCGTGTCGGTTGCCACCGTCGGAAATTGGAGATACTTTTCGTAAATTAATTCGATGGATGCTTTCATTTTAATTGTTTAGCACAGTCCGCAAATCAAACTTAATAAAAAAAGCGATACAGCCATAGCCGTATCGCTTAAAATTTATTTTCCGAATTTATTAATTACCGGATTTCTTTTTAGCGTTGGTACGCTCTTGTTCTGTTAAGTATATTTTACGCAAACGCATAGAGACTGGCGTAATCTCTACATATTCGTCCCATTGAATATATTCCATTGCTTCCTCTAAAGAAAACTTGGTTGCTGGGGCAATGCGTGTTGCATCATCTTTACTGGTAGTTCGGAAGTTTGTTAATTGCTTTCCTTCCGTAATGTTTACGGTCATGTCAGAATCACGGCTGTTTTCTCCGATAATCATTCCTTGGTAAACTTCTTCACCAGAATTTACGAAAAATCTTCCACGATCTTGTAATTTATCGATACGGTAAGCCGTTGCCGAGCCTTTGTCCATCGAAATTAACACGCCAGAAGATCTAGAAGGAATATCTCCCTTCCATGGCTCATAAGCCTTGAAACGATGTGCCATGATTGCCTCGCCTGCTGTTGCAGTTAAGACATTATTTCTCAAGCCAATAATTCCTCTAGCAGGAATATCAAATTCTAAATGTTGTAAGTCGCCTTTAGGCTCCATCACTAATAGGTCGCCTTTTCTTTGGGTAACTAATTCAATTACTTTACCAGAAACTTCGGCAGGTACATCTACTATTAAGGTTTCGATAGGCTCGCATTTCTTACCATCAATTTCTTTAATAATTACTTGTGGCTGCCCAACTTGTAACTCATATCCTTCGCGTCTCATGGTTTCAATTAAAACCGATAAATGCAAAATACCACGACCATAAACTAATAAAGAATCTGGAGAGGCTGTTTCTTCTACTCTTAAGGCTAAGTTTTTTTCCATCTCCTTCATCAATCGATCACGAAGGTGACGAGAGGTTACAAACTTTCCTTCTTTACCAAAAAATGGGGAGTTGTTAATCGTGAACAACATATTCATGGTTGGCTCATCAATTTTAATAACTGCCAATGCCTCTGGATTTTCAAAATCTGAAATGGTATCTCCAATTTCAAATCCTTCAATTCCAACTACTGCGCAGATATCGCCATTGTGTACTTCTTCCACCTTCACTTTACCCAATCCAACGAATGTATATAGTTCTTTGATTCTCGACTTAACAATTTTACCATCTTTCTTCATTAAAGAAACTGGCATGTTTTCTTTGATAGTTCCACGCGCAACACGACCAATAGCAATCCTTCCAACAAAAGAAGAATAGTCTAGCGAGGTAATTTGCATTTGCAATGTACCCGGATTATCTGGTGGCTCTGGAATAAACTCTAATACCGCATCTAATAAAGGCGTGATGTCCTCTGTTATTTGCTTATAATCTGTGCTCATCCAACCTTGCTTAGAAGATCCGTATAGCGTTGGAAAATCCAATTGCTCTTCGGTAGCTTCTAGGTTAAAGAATAATTCAAATATAGATTCCTGCACTTCCTCAGGGCGGCAGTTTTCTTTGTCTACTTTATTAATAATTACAATTGGCTTTAAGCCTAATGACAAGGCTTTTTGCGTCACAAATCTAGTTTGTGGCATTGCACCTTCAAATGCATCGACTAAAAGCAATACACCATCTGCCATTTTCAATACACGCTCAACTTCTCCGCCAAAGTCGGCGTGACCCGGAGTGTCAATAATGTTGATTTTATAGTCTTTGTATTGAACAGAGACGTTTTTAGATACGATGGTAATCCCTCTTTCACGCTCCAAATCGTTATTATCTAGAATAAGATCTCCAGTTTCTTGGTTATCTCTAAATAAATTGGTCTGATGTAAAATTTTATCTACCAGTGTTGTTTTCCCGTGATCGACATGGGCAATAATAGCGATATTTCTAACTTTTTGCATTATAATACTAGTTTTTAAGCCCGCAAAGGTACATTTAAAAAACTGAAATCTTTGGTATAAATTGAATTTGTGCCAAATTTAATACGGCTATAATATAGTGTTGTTTAGGCTTTGATTGCATTGGCCAGAAAGGCGCGCAAAGGTGCAATGGCTTTATTTGCAGCTACAATTTCTTTAACTGCCTGCCCAGAACACAATAGTTCGTCGGATAAAGGTTTAATGCCAATAAAGCTTTTTAATTTCAAAAGCTCAATGGCAATATGGTCTTTTGGGTATTCTCTAGGAGCTGTTTTAAGTTTGTCTTCGATACTGAGCGAGCCAAATTGCTTTTTAAAAGCATTGGCCTGAATGATAGCCTCAAATTCGGCTAAATTATAATCGATCTCTTGTCTTATTTTTTTTAAATCTTCGGATGAAGGTAAATAGTAACCGCCCGCAACAAAAGATGCCCCTGGTTGAATATGAATAAAACAACCTGTTCCTCCAACTAGTTTCCCTTCGCTTGAATATGCAATGCCGAAATTTGTTTTATAAGGCGCTTTGTTTTTTGAGAATCGAACATCTCGATAAATACGCATCACACATTTAGCCGCGAGGAGGTTTTTATAATTGGGGTCGAATGCTGCTGATGCTTGAAATGTTTTTTCAGCAAATGCAATTACATCTAATTTTGCGATTTCGTAAGTTGGCTTATGCAAAGCAAACCACTCTCGGTTATTGTTTTTTGCTAATGCTTTTAAAAACTGAAATGTACTATTTTGAAGCATCTTGTTTTTTGATCGCGGGATTGATATTTTCGATAAATGTTATATCAAATTTAGGCGCGAACATGTGAAGTAGTAAGATTCTTGCGTACCTAAAATTAAGTCGGTAAGTTAAGATGATTCCTAAAACGATGGCCGTCATATAAACCCATACATCTGGGTTATGACCAAAAAGATAAACAGCGATGCCCAAGTTTACACTCAATGCAACATTAAATGCATAGCCTACATACATGGCTCCCCAAAAAAATCCGATTTCTAATTCGTATCGTAAACCACAAACAGGACAATACTCATGCATTTTATTGTAATTCTTCCAACTAGTTGCAGGCTCTGTAAATACATCTCCGGTTCTACATGTTGGGCATTTACATTTTAAAATGGAAGAGAGTTTAGTCGGAATGACTTTTTTGTCCATAATAGCTATTGGTAAAATTGTTCGTCGTCTTGACTTGCTACTTTTGCACGGTATTTTTTAAACCATAGAAAACCTAAGGTGCCCACAAATAAATATGGTGCGGCTAGTAAATACAAAATGCCATCATTCAAACCTTTTCCAACATTGTTTTGTCCGCCTTTAATCGAAGACTCCACTGCTGTTTTACACATTGGACACTGAGCAGTAGCAAAATCTGTAGCAAACAAAAATGTAAATAGGCACAAAACAAAAAATAACTTTTTCATTTTAGAAAGTGTAATATGGTGAAATCATGAGGTAAACGATTACCCCGGTAATGGTTACATACAACCAAATAGGGAAAGTAAACCTTACTAATTTTCTGTGTTTTGGAACATCCATTTTTAAGCCAGCGTTGAAACTAAATAAAATTAGCGGCAATACAATGGAAGCTAAAAATATATGGCTAATAAGAATAACGTAGTAAATATACTTCATTGCGCCTGTTCCACCGTAGCTGGTTTCTTTTACAAAATAGTGAAATAAGATATAAGACACTAGAAATAAAGAAGACAAACAAAAGGTGGCAATGTTAATTTTTTTGTGCAGTTCAATATTTTTGCGTTTGATTTGATACAAAGAAACAATTAATAAAAGACTGCAAAGTCCATTGATCATTGCATTTAGTGCAGGTAAAAAATATACAAAACTAGGCGTTTCAATTGTTACAGGTATAATTTTTCTGTTTAAAATTACTACCACAATAAAAACAAATACAGAAATTCCGTATACCAGTCTGGTTATTAATTTATCGTTCATTTTTTATTTTCTTTTTTTCGGTAAAATTTCTTCTTTCACTAACACTTTTATATCATCAATTAAAGAGTCGACTGTTTTAGCAGAGGTGCCATCGTAATATCCTCTAATTCTATTTTGATTATCCACTAAAACAAACATTTCGGTATGAATAAAATCATCGGGGCCGCCATCTCCTTGAAGCGCAGTTACTAAATAGCCGCGTCTGGCAAGGTCATAAATTTCTTTTTTAGGCCCAGTTAAAAAATGCCATTTGGTATTGATTGCGTGATGTGCTGCTGCATAAGTAGCCAAAGCAGCAACATTATCTATCTCGGGATTTACAGTAAAAGATAGTATTTGAATTTCGTCGATTGTTTGCACTCTTTTTTGCACGCGTTCCATTTGCGTTGACATCTTAGGGCAAATCGTTTTACAAGTAGTAAAGAAAAAATTAACGATTTTAATTTTACCCGCTAAAACGCTATCGTTTATGGTTTGATTTTGTTGGTCCTGAAAATTAATGCCTGTTACTCGGTGATAGATTGTATCTACTCGCTCCTTACCTTTTACGATTGTTGTTTCGGTATACTTTTCGCCAAATATGGGCAATGCCTTATAATGATTTGTTCCGGTTTTGAGCAAAAAATACCCAACAACCGGAACAAATAATACGATGAATAAAATAACTGTTTGTTTGGCTCCTCTGCTATTCATATTACATTCGAATATGCATCCAGAAATTGCCTTCATATAACATCCATATAATAAAGAAAATGATAAAAACTAAAGGCACAATGATGGAATAAATTAAGCCTAGTTTTTCAAATTTCAAATGCATGAAATATGCTACAATATAAAATGCTTTTAATAATGTTAAAGCGATATAAATAACATTAGCGATATTTTGTCCAAAAACGCCACGAGGAATTAACACCAAGGCAATAAAAAACTCAATTGCAGTTATTCCTAGTAAAACCCAAAATACTCCCCAAATTTTCTTTTTTGTCATTGAACCATGTTCGTCATGGTTTGCAATGTGTTGATGATCTGCTGACATATGAATATGTATAAAAGATTAAAATTAAACCAAATAAAAGAAGGTAAACACAAACACCCACACCAAGTCTACAAAGTGCCAGTAAAGTCCAACCTTTTCAATCATATCATAATGTCCACGGCGTTCGTAAGTTCCGCCTAAAACATTAATCCATATAATAATATTTAAGACTACTCCTGAGAACACGTGGAATCCGTGAAAACCAGTAATGGTGAAAAACAAATTAGTAAAATTGGTAGAAGCTACCGAGCCATCCTCATTTAAGAAAGGATTTGCGCCCCACCATGCACCTTCGTGGTGTAAATGTGTCCATTCCCATGCCTGACAACCTAAGAATGCAAAACCACCAATAATTGTCCAGATCATCCATTTAGAAACTTCTGATTTTGCTTTACGATGACCTGCTTCAACAGCTAATACCATGGTTACAGAACTCATGATTAAGATAAAGGTCATGATACCAACGAACACCAAAGGTGCGCCACCATGTATGCCTGGAGCAGACTGGAAAACTTCGTCTGGATTTGGCCACGAAACACTACTGAAGCGCAAAGCGCCATAAGCAATTAGTAAACCTGAAAAAGTAAAGGCATCTGAGAGGAGGAAAAACCACATCATCATTTTACCATACTCCACATTAAAAGGAGATCTTCCACCATTCCATGGTGTTGATTTAATCTCGTCGATTTCTGAAGTGTTTGTTGTCATTGGTATTAAAAACTATCTATTAATTAATAAAAACACAAACAAATATATCCACAAAATGTCAATAAAGTGCCAAAAAATGGTGCTTATTTCCATGCGGAATATATTTTTTGTTTGATTGATTTTGCTGAAAATGCCAGTTAATGCAAATAATAAAAGCAAGATGCCGGCTATAATATGAAATGCGTGAAATCCAGAGATGACATATAAAAAGGATTCTGCCGGATTACCAGCAAAATAAATACCATTTGCTACCAATTGTTTCCAAGCAAAATATTGGCCAAGTAAAAACCCAAGCCCTAAAATTAGAGTAATAACTAAATAATTTTTTTGTTTAGTTACCTCTCCTTTTTTTGCACTCCTTAAAGACAAATGCAAAGTGATGCTGCTTAATAAAATAAGTACCGTAGTATAATAAAAAGCTTCTGGCAAATCAAAAATTTTCCAGTTGCCTTCTGCTTTCCTCACAATGTATGCGCTGGTTAAACCGGCAAAACACATTAAAGAACTAAGCACAAATAACCATGTGACAAACTTTTTAGGTTGCCCGTTAAATGCATTTGATGGTACTGTGTTTTCTGTGTTCATCGTTTACAATTTATCAATTAATAATATGATTTGCACAACTGGCAAATAAATAAATGAACCAAACATTAATTCGCGTGCTGCCTTCAATGAGCACTCTCTGTATAATTTCACTGATTGCATAAAAAATGCAAGACCAGCAAGAGTAGAAATAATACCTAAAGTAGTGCCCGCCATTCCAAATTGTATGGGCAATAAACTAACAGGAATTAATACAAGTGTAAATAACATAATTTGCAATGCGCTGCTTTTACCTCTGCCTTCTTTTGATGGCAATAAAAATATATTTGCTCTTCTATAATCTTCGTCTAATACCCAAGCAATTGCCCAGAAATGCGGAAATTGCCATATAAATTGTATAGCGAACATAATGCCTGGTTCAAAACCAAATTGATTGGTATAGGCTACATAGCCCAATAGCGGTGGCATTGCGCCTGCAATGGCACCTACAAAAACGGCAAAAGTAGATTTAAGCTTTAAAGGCGTATAAATAAACGCATAAGAAATAATAGAAAATAAGCCTAAAATTCCGGTGATTAAATTAAAGTAATAAGTTAAAATGAATATTCCTGCAATGCCTATGCTTATTGCAAAAGTGAGTGCTTCAGCAGTACTTAATTTAAAAGTTGGCATCGGTCTATTTTGCGTGCGATGCATTAACTTGTCTGTATCTTTTTCGATAATTTGATTCAGACTATTAGCAGAGCCCGTTGTTAATATTCCACCCAAAATCATCAATAATAATTCCGACCATTTCAATTGCCCTTTTGCAGCATAGGCAAAAGTAATGGCAGCAGAAAACACAACGAGCAAAGTAAGTCTCAATTTAAGCAATTGAATATAACTGCCAATTCTAGCTTTCATTTGTAAGGGTTCGATATTGATTTCTTTTGTGATCATTTAAATTATTATAGCCATAGAAATACTTTTTCTATAGTTTGCTAATAGTGCTAATTGTAACACCCACGCACCAATTAATAAACTTGCAAAAAACAAATGCAAAGTTTGCATAGCAGGTGGTAAGTTAAAATAGGCTAGCACAATACCTGTAACTATTTGTAAAGCCATAATAATTATAACAACAATTACATAGCTTATTAATCTTTTAATTTCTTTAAAATGTTCGAGGATATAACCCGAACAAATTATAGTAGCTAAAGTGAGCAATAAGGAAAAGCCTTTATGAATATTAAAAACCTCTCCACTTAATGCAACCCAAGAGCCTCTGTTGGTTTGATTCCAAAATGCAGCTTGTTGGTCTACACTTTCTCTCAACTCTGTACCAAATATTATTTGAACTGTACACAAGGCTAAACATAACCAAGTAAACATTTCCGCATTTCTTAATTTCTTTGCAGATAATTTTAAATCTGGCAAATTTTTATACTTCACGTTTTGGTAAGCCAGTATGACGAGTCCAATGATGACTAGTGCCAACAACATATGAACAGTGATTACCCAACTGGTTAAATTTGTCGACACTACCCAAGAACCAATCCATGCTTGCAAGACAACTAATATTAAAGAAACCACACACATGGCAAATACGCTGCGGTTGTGTTTCCTTATGGCAAATGCAGCTAGGGTCATTGCGAGCATAAACACACCAGTAAGTGCACCTATCAAACGATTCACATATTCTGTATAAGTGTTCCAAACATTAAATTGTTCGGACTTTAAAACAGATTGGTCTTTTAAAATTCGATCTGCTTGTGCAGCAAATCCAATTTTATTTAACAGGTTAGCAAAACGATTATTTTTTTCAATCCTTTTATTGACGTATGCTTGCTCGTAGTTTGCAGGAAGTTGCGAAACGCTCGTTGGTGGCACCAATTGGTCAAAACATTTTGGCCAATCTGGGCAACCCATTCCTGAGCCCGTACTTCTTACTACTCCACCAGCAAGAATCAAAAGAAACAAAGAACAAATTGTATAAAAGGTAATCTTTAAAAACCTTTTTTCTTTTGATGAATACTCCGAAATATTTGCGGCATTATCCATACTTTTTTTAATTATTAATGACTGGCTTTTGAACCGTGATGCGTTCCATAATCACCTGGCAAGTTCGACGACATTGTTTGTGATAAAGGTACATTTTGCGGAATAAAATCTTCGTCATGTCCTGGCTTGCTATAATCATATGGCCAACGGTAAACCGAAGGAATTTCTCCTGGCCAATTGCCATGCATATGTTCTACAGGTGCTGTCCACTCCAATGTATTTGAATTCCATGGATTTTGTGGCGCTTTCTTTCCTTTGAAAATACTTCTGAAGAAATTATATAAGAAAATAAATTGTGCGAGTGATCCTAAGATGGCAGCAATACTAATAAATCTATTAACGGCTAACCATTCTTTCATGAAATCGAAACTAGTGAAAGAATAATATCTTCTAGGTACACCATCTAATCCCATAAAGTGCATTGGAAAAAACACACAATAAACTGCGATAAAAGTTAACCAAAAATGGAAATAGCCTAAACGGTCATCCATCATTTTTCCAAACAAGCGAGGATACCAATGGTAAACACCCGCAAACATTCCAAACATGGCAGCACTACCCATTACAATATGGAAATGGGCAACTACAAAGTAAGTGTCGTGTAAGTTAATATCTAAAGATGCGTTTCCTAAAAATATACCTGTTAATCCGCCTGTGATAAATAAAGAAACTAATCCAATTGCAAACAACATAGCTGGTGTAAATTGAATATTACCTCTCCAAAGTGTTGCTAAATAATTGAAAGTTTTTACTGCCGATGGCACCGCAATGATTAAGGTGGTAAACATGAAAACCGAACCTAAGAATGGATTCATTCCGGTGATAAACATGTGGTGACCCCAAACAATGAAAGATAAAAAGGCAATACCTATTAATGAAATAATCATGGCGCGGTATCCAAAGATTGGTTTTCTTGCATTTGTTGCAATAATCTCTGAACTGATACCCAATGCTGGCATAATAATAATGTATACCTCTGGGTGACCTAAGAACCAAAATAAATGTTGGAATAGTACCGGACTTCCACCATGATTAGGCAATGCCTCGCCACCAATGAAAATATCTGACAAGTAAAAACTTGTTCCAAATCCCCTATCAAAAATCAATAAAATAACTCCTGCAAATAAAACCGGGAAAGACAATACGCCTAATATAGCCGTTAATAAAAACGCCCAAATTGTTAAAGGCATTTTAGTCATCGACATACCTTTAGTACGCATATTTAAAACCGTACTGATATAATTAATACCACCCATTAAAGCAGATGCCACAAATATAGCCATGGAAATTAACCAAAGTGTCATTCCTAAGCCTGAGCCTGGCATTGCTTTTGGTATCGCCGATAATGGAGGATAAATTGTCCACCCACCAGAAGCAGGACCACTTTCAATTAATAATGACCAAGTCATGATTACACTTGACAAGAAGAAAAACCAATAAGAAAGCATATTGATAAATGGCGATGCCATATCTCTTGCACCTATTTGCAATGGAATTAATAAATTACTAAATGTTCCACTTAAACCTGCCGTTAATACAAAGAATACCATAATGGTTCCATGAATGGTTACCATTGACATGTAGAATGCTGGATCAATTCTTCCGCCTTGTGCCCATTTACCTAATAATTTTTCTAAGAATGGAAAAGATTCATCTGGCCATCCTAATTGAATTCTAAATAATATAGAAAGCACCATTCCAATTACTGCCATAATAATACCGGTAATCAAGTATTGTTTTGCAATCATTTTATGGTCCATGCTGAACACATATTTTGAAATAAATGTTTCTTTGTGATGCTCCTCGTGGTGTGTTGTGTGATCTGACATAAAAAATCTATCTAATTTTTTTATTCGTGAGTATTTAACGCTAATTTTTCTTCTTTTGCTTTGGCAACACTTGCTGCAGCTTCTTGAATTTGTTTAGCCATTTCTTCTGTATAAAAAGGCTTCTTAGTAGCCAACCATTTTGCATATTCTGCATCGTTTACAACTACGATTTTAACTTGCATGTTATAATGTGCACTACCACAAATTTTCGCACATAATAATATGTAATCAAATTTAGGGTCGTTGGTTTTAGCACGCATTTGCTCTGTTGTTATTGTTGGTGTAAACCAGAATGTAGTTGGCA
>JBILIO010000174.1:0-3714 GCA_044349915.1 Sphingobacteriales bacterium
GGTTTCTAGGTAATACATGTCAGAAGAAGGAATTAATTTTTGAAATTGTTCGCGGTAAGGTGCAAAGTTAACCGCACCATGAAAATACAATTCTAAATTTGGCCAAACTTCTAGCAAATTATTTTTCCCCGTAATTTCTAAAATTCTTTTCGCCAATAAAACCGTCCAAGTGGGAACCCCAGAGATATTGGTTACATTGACATGGATGGTGGCATTAGCAATAGATTCTAATTTTTCTTCCCAGTGTTCCATGAGCGCAATTGCACTATTAGGAGTGGTATGGAATTCGGCCCACATGGGCAAATTTTTAATTAATACAGCAGAAAGATCGCCGTAAGAAATGGCTTCGTTTACGGGGCTTATTTGATTGCTTCCACCCACTATTAAACATTTACCAGTAAATATTTTTGATTCGGGTTGATTATTGCAATAAATACTTAATAAATCTTTACCTCCTTTATAATGACACTCCTCTAAAGATTCGTTACTGACTGGTATAAATTTACTTTTGTCGCTGGTGGTGCCAGAAGATTTTGCAAACCATTTTATTTCCGAAAACCATAAAATATTTTCTTCCCCTTGCATCATACGCTCTATATAGGGTTTGAGCGTATCGTAGTTTTGTAGCGGAACTCTATTCACAAACTCTTCTCTGGTTTCAATACTTTTGTAATCGTATTTTCTACCCCATTCGGTATTTCTAGCACCGTTAATCAAATTAAATAGCCATTCCTCTTGCACTTCGTTTGGATACTTCATAAAGAATTCAATTTGATGAATTCTTTTTTTCATAATCCAAGAAAGGATGGAGTTAACGACGGTCATTTGATTAGATGGCTTTTGGTCTTAATACAAAATTCTTTCCTAAATACACGCGGCGAACTTGTTCATCTGCGGCTAACTCTTCTGCTGTTCCAGATTTTAAGATAGCACCTTCAAATAATAAATAAGCACGATCGGTAATCGAAAGTGTTTCTTGCACATTATGATCGGTAATTAAAATACCAATATTTTTCTTTTTTAATTTAGAAACAATTATTTGAATCTCTTCAACGGCAATAGGGTCAACACCTGCAAAAGGTTCGTCTAGTAATATGAAATTTGGATTTGCAGCTAATGCTCTTGCAATTTCGGTTCTTCTTCTTTCTCCACCAGACAATAAATCGCCTTGGTTTTTCCTAACTTTAGTTAAACTGAATTCTTCGATGAGTTCTTCTAACTTATCTTTTTGTTCCGATTTAGAAAGTTTGGTCATTTCTAAAATGGCTAAAATATTTTCTTCTACGGTTAGTTTTCTAAATACCGAGGCTTCTTGTGCTAAATAACCAATACCCTTTTGGGCCCTTTTATACATCGGCTCTTGGGTAATATCTTCGTCTTGAAGAAATATTTTTCCTGAATTTGGTTTAATTAATCCTACGATCATATAAAAAGAAGTTGTTTTGCCTGCGCCATTTGGCCCAAGTAGTCCAACAATTTCTCCTTGTTTTACATTAAAAGAAACGTCGTTTACCACGGTTCTTTTTTTGTATGTTTTGATGAGGTGTTCGGCTCTTAATTCTAACATATATTACGATTGAATTCGGATGTCTTTAATATTTAATTGAATGCTTGTTTTTTCTCGCCAAGTATTTTCTTCTATGGTATAACAAATATCAAATGGAATACCCGGCACTAATTTATCTTTTAAATTTCCTAAACCAAAGGCAATGCAATCAAAAGCATAACTTCCTTGTTGTACAACGGAAAATTTAAGGTGATTGTTATTTTGCTTACCCACTAATTGTGCAGGACTTGCTAGTTGTACATTCGATGAAATAAAAACCGGTTTCATATTGCCCGGCCCAAATGGCGCAAACTGCTTGAGTACAGCATAGGTTTTGGTCGAAAATTCTGCTAAATTCATTTCGCATTCTATGGCAATTTCTGCTTGTAAAGAATCATCATGAATAGATGCGGCTACAATTTCTTCGAATTTTTCTTGAAAGGCAGGAATTTGATCGATCTGCATGGTTAAACCTGCAGCATATTTATGCCCTCCATATTGAATGAGCAAATCGCTACAGGCGCTAATGGCTTCGTATATATCAAAACCATTTACCGAACGTGCAGAGCCCGCGGCTAAGCCATTAGATTCGGTTAATATAATGGTGGGTTTATAATGCTTTTCGATTAACCTAGAGGCCACAATTCCTATCACGCCTTTATGCCAAGATGCATCGAATAAAACGGTTGATTTTTTTTGATGTAAGTCGAAGTTTTCTTCAATGAGTTGCAAAGCCGATAGCGTTATGGATTGATCAAATTCTCTTCTTTCGGTATTTTTTGAATCCACAATTTCACAAAAATCAAATGCCGATTGTTCATCTTTTGAAATTAATAAATTGACAGCATGTTTTGCATCATCAATTCTGCCGGCTGCATTAATTCTTGGGCCAATAGCAAAAACAATTTCATTGATTGATAAATCTGTTTTGGTTGCGGCAATATTCATGAGTGCTTTAAAGCCTGGGCGTGGATTGCTATTTAATTGTTGCAGACCAAAATAAGCCAGCGTCCTGTTTTCTCCTGTTAAGGGAACAATATCGGATGCAATGCTTACGGCTACTAAATCTAATAATGGTAAAATAGTATCCATATCAATTTGATGAAATTGACAATATGCCTGCACCAATTTAAAGCCAATACCGCAACCCGAAAGTTCATCGTAAGGGTAATCGCAATCTTTTTGTTTAGGATCTAATACTGCAATGGCATCAGGAACCGTATCGCCAGGTAAATGGTGATCACAAATAATAAAATCGATTCCTAATGAATTTGCGTAAGCTACTTTATCGTTTGCTTTGATACCACAGTCGAGCGCAATGATTAAACTAAAACCATGTTCTTTAGCAAAATCAATACCCGCAGTAGAAATGCCATAACCTTCTTTGTATCGATCGGGAATATAAAAATCTAAATGGTCGTATTGTGTTTTGAAAAAAGTATAGGTTAAAGCTACAGAAGTGGTACCATCTACATCGTAATCGCCGTAAATTAAAATGCGTTCGTTATTTTCAATGGCTTTGTTAATTCTGTTAATGGCCAGCTCCATATCTTTCATCAAGAATGGATCGTGCAAGTGTAAAATAGAGGGTCTAAAAAAATCTTTGGCTTGATCAAAAGTATGGATCCCTCTTTTAATTAAAAGGGAGGCAACCACAGCGTTTACATTCAGCTCGCCAGCGAGCCGATCGATAGCGGTTTTGTCTGAATGGTTATTTTCTACCCACCTTTTTTCCATATCTTTGTAAACGGTTTTTGTAAAAATACATTTTTCAATCCAAAAATTGAGACAAAATACAAAGGCTTGACGGTTTTTTAAACCGCATAAATGGAAATAAATAACATGACAAAGCTTGTAGTACTTACCGAAGGGCAATATTCTGTAGACCAATCCAAAAAGTTTATTCCTTTTGATCCAAATTTACACGATCCAAAAGACAGACCCGCTTCCATATTTGTTCATGTACAACCCTTTTTATTACAAACCGAACACGATTTACTTTTATTTGACACGGGCTTAGGCTATGCCAATGCAACGGGCGAATTAGTAATACACGAAGCAATAAAAAATGCTGGCTTTGATCCATTAGATGTTACTAAAGTTTTAATGAGTCATTTGCATTTTGACCACGCAGGTGGAATGGTTTACGAAAAACAGGGCAGCACCTA
>JBILIO010000024.1:0-13788 GCA_044349915.1 Sphingobacteriales bacterium
AGCAACCGATTTGGTAAATGTTTGCAGTGGATAAAATACGCCATATCGATTGGTTTTTTCGGCAAAAATTTCTTTAGACATTGCGCCAGAAGTATGTAGCCAACAAAAGTTGTTACTTGCAGGAACCTCGGCTACACAGGCTTTGAGCGCATCGTCTGAAACTGCAAATAATAAATAATCGAAGTCGGAGCCAATGGTCGATAAAGTGTTACTGGCGATGGCTTGCACCTCGCTGGCTAAACTTTCGGCATGCGCTAAATTTTTACTATGAATAGATACAATGGTAAATCCGGCTGCTGCAAACTTCTTGGCAAAAAAGCTCGCCACATTACCCGCTCCTACAATTGCAATTTTCAAATTCATGAAATAGGCTCTCTTTTATATTCTTTTAATCTTCTGAAAATAGAAAGTAAAAAACCAATGACCATTAAAATAGTACCACCCCATAAGAAATTTATATAAGGGAAAACGATGGCTTTCATAATAATATAATCGCGTTGCTTTGGTGGCTTTTGCATGATTACTAGGTCAATTTCTCCAGTACTAGGGTTAATTTTGGTAAACTTGGCTTTAATTCCCACCGCATCAGATTCCTGAGGCAAATCAAATTGGTAATTATTTTTGATCACAAAAATTGGTGTGATCAGGGTTTCTCTTTCTTCATTGATGATACGTAAATCGGCACCTACGGCAATATCATTACTTTCTAGGGTGATGTCTTTTACCTTCACTTGATTATTTAATCCTGCTAAAATAATAATGCCCTTATCGTAACGAATAGTATCTCCAATTTTAACAGTATAGTTTTTCGTACTTGTATAGCCTTCGTCTTCGCTATGCCCTTCGTGCGTTTGATGTGTTTCTTCTTTTTGAGGAACCGAACTTACATGTGTATAAATATCGTGTGTTAAATAATGTTTGGTATCTGGCGAAGCAATTAAACCCATTTTTGGATTTACTTGTGCGTTTGGATACAATAAAAAAGAATGCACTATTTTACCTGCAGCATCTAGTTCATCGTAATGTACTTTATAATAGGTATTGGGTGGCGCTAATGAATCGCCTAGGTAGGTCAATTCATAATTTCCCATTTTAAGTGGTTCGTCTTTCCACAATAAAATATTTTCTTTGGTGTTTTTTTCGTTGAATTCTTTACCGTAATTGTATCCAGAATTATTAATACTCAATACTTCGCTTTTAGAAGCTGCTATTAGCGCACCCAACAATAATAGCGCAAAGCCCATGTGTGCTATAGCAGAACCTGCTAATTTTATTTTTCCTTTGAATACAGAAAGCAAAATTTCTCCATTGGCAAACACGGCAAAGTTTGCTGCAAATACCAATAATGCAAAAGGAATTATTTGAAAATATCCAGCAAAATAACAAATGATACTAGAGGTAATGCCACTTAATAATAGTGTAATAAAAAATACTTTTTTGAATTTTTGAGGATCTGTATTTTTATATTTTAAAAATTGTGCAAATCCAGAAATAATTAAAATTAAAACTGCGATTGGAATTTGCCATTTATTATAATGATCAATTACATTTACCGGTGGCGCAATATTGCTGCCAAATAATTTATTGATTACCGGAATTGAAGTGGTTAAAATAACTTGGAAACAAGAAATACCTAACATGACCGCACCAATAAATAACCAAAATTCTCTCGAATAGGTTTCTTCGTCTTTTTTCGTACGCGGAAAATGTTTCCAGTTTTTAATTAATAAATATGATCCTATACCTAAGAAAACTAAAATATAAATAACCAATTGACCCGACATGCCAAGGTCTGTAAATGCGTGAACAGAGGCATTTCCAAGAATGCCACTTCTGGTTAAAAAGGAAGCATATAATACCAATACATAACTAATGAAAACTAAAAATAAAGCGGTAAAATAAGAATGTCCGCTATGCTTATAAGCTAACATCACATGAACCCCTGCAATTAAAGTTAACCAAGGTATTAAAGAAGCATTTTCAACTGGATCCCAAGCCCAAAAACCACCGAAATTTAAAGCCTCATATGCCCAAAAAGAGCCCATGATAATACCTGTGCCTAAAATCATTACAGCAAACAAAGCCCATGGCAATGCAGGTTTCATCCATTCATCGTATTTCTTTTGCCAAACACCTGCAAGTGCAAAAGCAAATGGCACTACCATTGAAGCAAATCCTAAAAACAAGGTTGGCGGATGAATGACCATCCAATAATTTTGTAATAATGGGTTTAATCCATTACCATCTTTAATTAAAGATAAATAATCGGCTCTTTGAAAAATGGGTGCTTGCAAGGCATCGCGTAGTAAAATAAATGGATTAGAGCCAATCACATGTCCAAGAATTTCTACCCCTAATAACATAGACATAATTAAAACTTGTGAAAGCATGACAATGGCAATGACCGAAGGCTCCCATTTTTTTGCAAAAAAACGAAGTATCAATGCTAAACACATTTGCCAAAAAGACCATAATAAAAAACTACCTTCTTGTCCTTCCCAGAAACAAGAAATAATATACTTAGTTGGCAAGGTGGTGCTCGAATGAGCCCAAGCATAATGGTATTCGAAATAATGATTACCAATAATAACCGCTAAACTTACAATAATGCCTATGATGGCTATCGCATGCACATAAAGAGCGGTTCGTGCAATTTTCAACCAAGAATTTTCGGCAGTTTTAGCTGCAAAAAAATAAGCAATTGTAGTAAGCAATGCACTTGAAAAAGCCAACACTACTGCAAAATTACCAGCTATACCGGGTAACAAATGTTCCCCTAAAAATTTTATTTCCATGAATTTATTTTGAACGAATAGGATATGCTATGATGTTTGCGCTTTGAATTCTTTGGTCTCCACTTTGTCGTTGTTGTATTTTGAAGGACATTTCATTAAAATTTTGGATGCATGAAATTCATCTGATTTCATTTTTCCAATTAACACAATTTGTTCAGATTTTTCGAAATCTTGTGGCTTAGTTCCTGCGTAAATCACTTTACACTCTTCGCCTTGCTGATCTTTCACATAAAAAGAAAAATAGTTCGCATCTTGAATTGGATTATAAACCATTTCCTTTTCTTTCTGTAATTTTCCCACCACATGAATTTCCTTATTGGTTTCTTTAGACTCTGCAAAACTTGCATAAGAACTAGAATCGGAGAAGGTACTGATGATGGCTGCAATTGCAATGGCAATCACTAAAATGCCAATTAAATGGGTCTTTTTCATTTGCTGATTTAAATCATTCAAAATTAAGCATAAAAACCGATTTTCAGCAATATTTTAGCTATTTCTTTCGCCTATTTGCTGACGCCACATCGCATAATATAAGCCCTTTAAAGCCAGTAAATCTTCATGTTTACCTTCCTCAATAACCAAGCCTTTTTCTAAGACTATAATTTTATCTGCATGCATAATGGTAGATAATCGATGGGCAATCATAATAGTTATATGTAAATCGCCATGGGCAATTTTTTTAATGGTTTCGTTAATTTCTTCTTCTGTTAAAGAATCAAGTGCCGAAGTGGCTTCGTCGAAGACCAATAAATTTGGTTTACGGAGCAATGCTCTAGCAATAGATAATCGCTGCTTCTCCCCTCCAGAAACTTTTACGCCGCCTTCTCCAATAACCGTATCCAAGCCTTTATTGGCGCGAGCTAATAGGTTTTGACAAGCTGCTTTTTCAAGCACTTCCATACATTGTGCATCAGTAGCACCTGGATTCACAAATAGTAAATTCTCACGAATACTACCTGCAAACAATTGGGTGTCTTGGGTTACAAATCCAATTTTTTCTCTTAAAGTATCTAAATCAATTTCATTTTCGGGAACATCGTTGTACCTAATTTGTCCAGATTGAGGGCGATACAGGCCAACCAATAATTTAACCAATGTTGTTTTTCCAGATCCCGAAGGTCCAACAAAAGCAACCGTTTGGCCGGCATTTACTTCGAAACTAATTTCTTGTATTGCTTTTGTTTTAGCCGACTGATGTTGAAATGAAACTTGATCGAAGGTTAATTTTGTGACCCTAGTAATTATTTTTGGATGAGCGGGTTTAGGCTCTTTAGGCATTTCCATTATTGTTTTGAAATTAGCCAATGAAACCTCTGCCTCTCTGAAAGTATTAATAACATTGCCTAATTCTTGAAGTGGGCCAAAAATAAAGAAGGAATAAAACATCAAAGAAAACATTTGACCTAGGGAAATTTCTTTTTGAAAAATCAAAAACAACATAATAAACATAATGCAGGTTCTTAAGAAATTAACCGCTGTGCCTTGAATAAAACTTAAACTCCTGATGTATTTTACTTTTCTTAATTCTAAGCCTAAGATTTTTTCGGTAGTATTATTGAGTCTTTTTATTTCTTGCTTTACTAAACCTAAAGATTTTACTAATTCTATGTTACGCAACGATTCGGTGGTAGAACCTGCCAGTGCTGTGGTTTCGCCTACAATTACCTTTTGAATTTTTTTGATTCTTTTACTTAAAACCGAACTTAAAATACCAAGCAATGGAACAACTGCCAAGAATACAGGTGCAATAAGCCAATGTACTTTAATTGCGTAAACCATTACGAATACAATTCCGATAAAAGAGGTAAATAAAGTATTGACAAAAGAAGCGATCAGCTTTTCGACATCGGTTCTTACTTTTTGTAAAATGCCTAATGTTTCGCCACTGCGTTGGTCTTCGAATTGTGCATAAGACAAGCCTAAAGAATGTTCTAAACCATCGGAATACATTTGCGCGCCGAGTTTCTGCGTAATTACATTGACAAAATAATCCTGAAAATTTTTCGCAATTCTAGAAATAAATGCAACACCAATGGTTCCACATAATAAAAATCCTACGCCTCTGATATATTCCTCTTTCGTGAGTTCGGAAAATTTGCTGGCATAATTATCAATGATATAACGAAACAATAAGGGGTCTAACAACGAAAAACCTTGGTTAATAGCGGCCAAAAACAAAGCTAAAGCGCCTAATTTCCAATAGTTTTTTAAATAGGGATATAAAATTTTCATGATTTAATGAAAGAAAAGATGTTTAAACATCAAAAGTACAAAAATAGCTATAGAAATAGGCTATTTCGGTTTTATTAAATAAATTCTATTTTTGAATCGATGAAAAAAATAATGTTGGCTTTGGGCATGCTATTGAATTTTAGCATACTTCAGGCTCAGGTTTTGATTAAAGTGGAAATGGATGAAGCAGTTATTGCAGCTAGAAAATTCCCATGGGCTATTAAACTTATTGCGAATCAAGTGAGTGTGATAAGCGCCAAAGAAATTGCGCAAGCAAACCAGGCTAACACGGCCGATTTACTACAAAATTCGGGGCAAGTACTGGTTCAAAAAAGTCAACAAGGTGGCGGAAGCCCTATAATGAGAGGCTTTGAAGCAAATAAAATTTTATTAGTAGTAGATGGCGTACGTATGAACAATGCCATTTATCGTGCTGGCCATTTACAAAATAGCATTACGATAGATCAATTTAGTTTAGAAAAAATTGAAATTGTAAACGGTCCTGGATCTGTATTATATGGAAGCGATGCATTAGGTGGTGTGATTCATTTCTACACAAAATCTCCAGCATTTTCGAACAGTAAAAAAATATTGGTAAAAGGCAATGTGGCTAGCAGGTACGCGACCACAAACAACGAAATAACCAATCAAGTTTCTTTAAGTGTGGCCAATAATAAATGGGGCTCATATACTTCTTATACGCAATCTGCATTTGGCGATTTACGCCAAGGAGCCAATAGATCTGCGGCCATGGGCGATTTAGGTAAAAGGAACTTTTACCAAGGACGCATCAATGGCAAAGACACCATGCTGGTGAATAATAATCCAAATATCCAAAAAGGAAGTGCATATCAACAATACGATTTGATTCAAAAATTGGTATGGAAACAAAATGAAAATGTGAGTCACGTGGTAAATTTTCAATTATCTAATAGCACTAATGTGCCTCGTTATGATCGATTAACCGAAACAAATAGTGCTGGTGTATTTAAAAGCGCAGAATGGTATTATGGCCCGCAAAATAGATTGTTATTGTCTTACCAAGCACAACTAAAACAAGGTAAGTTTTATGACCAAGGAAATATCACACTATCACATCAAGCCTTAGAAGAAAGTAGGCATAACCGTAATTGGAATAATTCGACATTAAACCACCGAATCGAAAATGTAACGGTAAATGCTATCAATTTGGATTTTGAAAAAAAATATAAAAATCGCTTCATTCGTTATGGATTAGAAAGTAATTTCAACGAAGTAAAATCTACTGCAAATGCTGAAAATATAATTACAGGAAGCCGAAGTGCTTTAGATACGCGCTATCCAGACGGCGGCTCAAGCACACGCTCCCATGCAGTTTATCTTTCTGGAGAAAAATCATTTGGAAAATTGGATATATATGAGGGAATAAGGTATACCAATTCTCGACTTCGTGCCAAATTCAACAACCAAACTTTTTTCCCTTTTCCATTTAATGAAATAGCACAAAACAATCAAAGTATTGTAGGCGATGTAAGCGCATGCTATCGCACAAATAATAATTGGAACTTTAGCTTCTTAATATCTTCTGGCTTTAGAACGCCAAACTTAGATGACTTAGCGAAGGTATTTGAATCTAATAAAATTGATTCCACTGGAAATACTTCCACCATAGGAACTTTGATTATGCCAAATGAAGATTTAAAACCAGAATTTGCGAATAATTATGAAATAGGTTTAAGTAAGCAATGGCGGGTGGCAAATTTTAAAGTCAATGCTTTCATTACAGATTTAGAAAATGTTATTGTAACCCAAAACAGTACATTTAACGGAAATGATTTTATTAAATATGGTGATACCTTATATAGAGTACAAAAAAATGTAAATGCTGGAAAAGCATATATATATGGCGTTTCGGCGAATATAGAACATCAATTAAATGCTGGATTTAGTTTTGCTGCAAATGTTAATTATACCAAAGGCATGATTAGTAGTAATTCGCCTGCTAGCCCTTTAGATCATATTGCTCCGATTTATGGTAAAGCAAGTTTAAACTACGATCACCAAAATTGGTCTGCTAGTTTATATACCCTATTTAATGGTGCAAAAAAATTAAAAGATTATAACGTTGCTGGAGAAGATAATTTAATTTATGCTACCGCAAATGGTTTACCAGCTTGGCATACGCTTAATTTAAGAGCAAATTATAAAGTAAACAAAAACATTGATTTGCAAATGGCTATCGAAAATATTGCAGATAAAAACTACCGTGTATTTGGTTCAGGAATTTCTGCTTCGGGAAGAAATGTATTAATTGCTATTAAAGGAAATTTTTAATTTAGCGGTTTATAATAAAAAAAGGCGCTTCGAGAAGCGCCTTTTTTTATGCATTTTGTTTTGCTGCAATTATTTCTTGATAGGCTGCATCCCAAAGCTGAATGCGCATTTGAAGCGAATCTATTACTGCTTTTGTTAATGCGGTCCATTTATTTTGGTCCTCGCCACATAATTGATCTGTCATGGCTATGGCTAAATGACTGTGATGATCGCCATCTATTTCAATATGTCTTTCTAAATAATATTTAAAAATTTCGGCTTTTTGAGATTCTTCTACCGAAAAATTATTAACCATACTTAAAAACATGGCTGGAATTAAATCTTCGCGACCAAATGTAAAAACAGCTGCTTGTAAATAAGATTCGTTTGAATTGACAATCGAAAAAGTATGCTCCACAAATGAACGAATAGCATCCGGCACATTGGCATGTTCGAATGCTAAGGTTAAACTTTTATAAATTTTTAAATTATCGATAAAATCGTTGATTTGCTGTGTATTAGCACCAGCTTGCTTCATAGCCGATAAGTATAATTCAAAATGACTGGTTCTTATGCCATTTTGATCTACGTCCGACTCTTCTCCTACTACAATTTCGTTAATTAAAAAACGAGTGTCTGCACTACCAACTGGCAACCACGGTGTTTCTACACAGGTTAAATTAATTTGAAGCGATTTTAATAAGGACATAAAATCCCAAACAGCAAATACATGGTATTTCATGAAAATTTGCAAGTCGGATAGATTATTTATTTCTTGGTATAAAGCATGTTGAATAATCTGCTCCCTTAGTGGTTCAATTTTTTGATTTAAAGTATCGAAATGTGCATTCATATTATTTTGTACAGTTTTTTAAACAAAGCAATTCTGCTTGCATCGATTGAATCATTAAATCGATATTGCCAATGGCATAACCAGCAGAAATAAACTTTATTTGGTCTTTCGTATTTATCAACATCAATATGGGGGCATTTGTTTTACTTTTTACCATTTTTAGGCTTTGTTGAACGGCAAATCCTGGATCTATTACAAATGAGGTATTTTCAGGAAAAAAAGCTAGGTATTTTTGCTTGATGTCTTGCAGTTTGCTTTCTTGGGGCAACAATACCAGCAGCGGAAATTGCATAGCCTGCCATTGCTGTTTTAAGGATTGTAGCTCTACAATTACATGCTTGGATGGTTCTGCTGGTAAATCTAAACACAATATGGCCAAGCCATTTTCATTTTTAAAACTAGCAATACTTTTGTTTTGATGATTAAATTGTACTTGGTGTGTGGCATCGATACTGCCTAGCATTTTATTTTGTGCCTTAGGAATAAACAATTCCATTGGGAGAATTACCGATTGATTAGCCGTTAAAGTTACAGGATATATATTACTACAAACGGTTCCATCACTTAATCGATTACCTGTAATAATAATATAGTTTCCTGGTGTTAATGATAGATTTGCTGGGAATTGCGAAAAGATAGGATTGTTTTCGAAATTAATAGTTTGTGCTATACCATTACTAATCTTAGCAATGCTAAAATTTAATCCATATTGCAGTTCAATTGCAGCAGGGTTTTGGTAAATTAATTTAAGTGTAGCATTGGCGGCAATTTCTTTACTTTTTTTATCAAAATTAATTGTTTGCCAATTAAGCTGAGCATTAGATTTTACTTGCACTTGGGCATATTCGGGATTAATGCGTGCAGGTATTCCAAAGCTCCTACACATAGCCACAAATAAAATATTTCTTGATTGTATATCGGCATGTTTAAGTTGTATTACACCAATGGGACTCATGGGTATATTGTAATAATTAGCTTGCTTTTCGATTTGAATATTTTGCTGAAACCATTGTACTAAAAAATAAATATCTGCTTTAGATTTTTGTTGAAATTTTACGTCGAAATGTTGTTGAAAATAAGCTTTGTAGGCCGAAGACATTTCATTTCCTATTCGAGGATTTAACACTTCCAATGATAGACTATTATTTAAATGATCTAATAAAGTTATTAGAGAAATGTCTCTTAAATCTTTTTCTGAAATTTGATTTAACAATTCAAATTTCCAATCTTGGTGTTTACTGTAGCTGAGTAAAAATGCTTGAATAGTTTGGTAGTTTCCTGCCGATAAAGTAATAAAACGAACACTTTGCTCGACTGGTAAATTATTTTTTATTGCCCAATTTTTTATTTGAGTACTATCTGGGAAAGTAGCTAATTGATTGGCTCTTAGCGAATCTTCTTGCTTTAATCTTTGCTGTAGTTTTGCTTGGTTTGGATTAGCTTTTTTAGGTTCGTGATAGGTATCTGCCGGAGGGGTAAAATAAGTACTTATAAAAACCGGTTTAGTCGCAATTGACAAGATCAATGTGTCGGTATTGGCTACCGTAATTTTTTGATAATAATAGGCATCCCCTTTGCTAGCCCAAATTAATAAATCGCCTAAGCCCGTTTCGAAATTACAAAAACCATTTTTATCGGTTAGTTGATTACTTAAACTATAAAATTCCGCATAGTTATAAAGTTTAAACGCCACATTGGCATTTTCAATGGCCTGATTTTGTTCATCAATAACTTTTACAACTATTTTTTTTGTTTTCGTATAATTTGATAAAATATTTATTTTGGTATACCAAGGCGTTTTTTCTAAAACAGCCTCGGGTCCTTGGTAATCGCCAAATACAGTGGTATTAACCAACATAGCTCTTTTAGATGGGCCAGTAAACCACCCTTTATTTAATTCCGCTTCGGGTTCGCAGGCGCCTAAATATTTCCATGTTCCATCGACCCAAGCTTCTACCCAAGCATGGTTGTCGTCGCAATGTGCCCAACGCGGGGTATAACATTGACGAGCTGGAATACCAACCGATCGCAATGCAGTAACCAATAAAGTTGATTCTTCGCCGCACCTACCAAAAGTAGTTTTTACACAATTTAAAGGAGAGGAAGTACGATCGTCTGTAGAACGGTAAATAACTTTTTCGTGGCACCAGTGGTTCACTTCCAAAACGGCTGCTTCCATGGATAAACCGGCTACCCTATCTTTGAGCGCTTGATAAAAAACCAAACGAGCTGTATCTAGCGTTTCGGTATTCACTCTAATGGGCAATACAAAATGTCGGTAAATATTTTCTGGTATTTTTTCAGACCATGGCATGGTCAATTTTGCTTGTGCAGATGATTGTATATTTTTCAAATAAAATTCACCATCGTAATCGGCTAAATCAGACAAGGGCATATACGCATATAAAAACTTCAAAGCCTCGTTTTCAAAAGGACTTAAGGATTTATTAAATACATGAAAGAGTGCCGAATCTTTATTTGTACAAAGCGCTTTTTGCTTTTGAAACTGACTATCTACTTTCGCTAAATAACTGGCATCGGTAATTAAATGCATCTCGTTTTGGCAAGCCGAAGCTGCAAACATGCAATAAATCGAAAAAAATAAGATCCTAATACGCATATGATATATTTTAATATATACTAATTTCATCTACAAACAACCAAGCCTCACTCCCAGCCGCTTCGTGCCATTCGGGACATTTATCAACTTTTTTAGCAATCACTTTAATATAACGTGTGGCTGTATTTGACAAATCGAAGGTAAAGTTTTGCATACTTGTTTCGCTCACATTTTGAGGAAATTTATTCTCCATCACTTTGTATAATTTAAATTGAATGCCATCGCTCGAAGTATATAGGGAAACACTTTCGGGAAATAAAATCCAAGAAGGCATACTTTGTAAAAAATGGGCTTGTATGCTATTGATTTTTTGATTTTCTCCTAAATCTATGATGGCTTCTAAATTATTTTGCTGAAACCCTAACCAAAGTCCATCATGAAAATCAATCGAACCAATGAGCCCGTCGACTAAAGAATTAGCGTCATTGGCTGCATAACTATCGCTTGGCTTAACTTTGATTGTACATGGCTTGGCAATGGCTTGGTGAATATCGAATTGACGGCTGAAGACTTCTAATTGATTGGTGTCTGCTTGTTGTATTGCCGCTTTTAAAATGCAGGCCTCTTGCAATTCAATTGCTTTATCATAAAGTATTGCCTTTGGATTTCCAATTTGTGGCAGCGATTGATCTAGCGTATATAATATTTTTAAATCGGCTTGTGCAGGAATTAATTCCACTTGAAAAGCTTTAGCCATTGGATTTGCTTGAATCGAAAAAGTGATGGCTTGTTTATCAAAACCATATCGAATGCCCAATGATGTTAAGCGAGGATAATGCGATTCCACTCTTTGATTGAATGCTTCGAAATTGCGAGGCATTGGATTGGTCCATAAAACTTCGGCTAAAGCCAATAAGCGTGGAAATACTTTCGAATCGACTAAGTTTTGTGGCGCTTTTTCGGTCCACATATTGCATTCTCCACCTAAAATATACTTTTCATTTTCGGCCGAAATGCCTGCTGGTATTGGATTAAAACTATACACTTTTGCTAAATCAATCGACTTTAAAGAATAATCAAAATAGCAATGACTAGTTGGCGAAACAATGGCATCGTGTTGCGAATTAACTGCAGCAATTGCACCTTCTACTCCTCTCCACGATTGCACCGTTGCATTAGGGGCTAAACCTCCTTCTAAAATTTCATCCCAACCAATAATTTTTTTACCGTTTGAATTGGCAAATTTTTCCATTCGTTTGATAAAATAACTTTGCAATTCGTGCGCATCTTTAAGTTTTTCGTTTTGCATTCTTTGTTGACAATCTGCGCAATTTTCCCAACGATATTTAGGCGCTTCGTCGCCTCCTATATGAATATATTTAGAAGGAAATAATGCAAAGACTTCTGTTAATACATTTTCTAAAAAGATAAATGTACTATCGCTACCTGCACAATAAATATCTTTAAAAACACCCCAGGTATTTGCAACCGCAAGTGGTGCTTTGGTGCAAGAAAGCCCAGGATAAGCAGCAATAGCAGCCAACGAATGGCCTGGCATTTCGATTTCTGGAATTACTTCGATATTTAATTTAGCGGCATAAGCCACCACTTCTTTGATGTCTGCTTGCGTATAAAATCCACCATAAATATTACCTTCTTTTTCTTTTCTGAAAGCACCTACTGATGTTAATTTAGGGTATTTTTTGATTTCAATTCGCCAAGCTTGATCTTCTGTTAAATGCCAATGAAATTTATTCATTTTATAATATGCAAGCACATCTAAATAATGTAGAATAAATGCTTTATCCATAAAATGCCTACAACAATCTAAATTGAGTCCTCGCCAAGCAAATGTTGGATAATCAAAAATGCTTAAGCAGGGCAAAGTCCAGGTGTTTAATGATTTTACTTTCCCTTTATTTTCTATTGCTGCTGGCAATAATTGTCGGAGGGTTTGAAATCCGTAAAATACTCCGGCAATGCTCTTCCCTGTGATACTGATGCTTTTATTTTTAATTATTAATTGATAGGTTTCTGCGCTCAGTTGCTTGTTTTCAGAAGTATTAGCAACAAAATTACTTGCTACACCTAAGTAAATGACATTATTTTCGGGCGCATTTTTAGTAGCTATCTTAAAAGGTAAATGCGTTGCTTCTTGCAAAAAATGTTGCAAATAAAGTGCTGTGTTTTTTAATTCAGCATTAGCTTGGTCAAAAGCTATTTGCGTATGCTCGTTAAAAACAAATTGCCCTTCGCTGCGTGTTATTTGTTGTGGCGCAGGAATGATTTGAATTGCTGTGGAGCTTTGTTGAGCATGAATCCAAAGAGGCGAAATGTTAATTATAAAAATGAATACGATATATTTTTTCATCGGTAACTTATTTTTGATGTGGAATAAATGTGATTTTTTCGAATACGAGTTCTTGACCAGCTTTAGGTAACACTTTTAATTTGATGTCGTTAAACCCTTTGTTTATGGTTATTTGGCCTATATATATTGGTTTGAATAAATAAGCATTGGTATAAGTATAGGCTGTTCGGGCTGGAATTTCGAAAAGCAGATTACGCGTACTATCTATTTGTAAGTTAGCCGATATATTTCCTTTTAATTCGTTAGCACTTGCCACTTTAATGTATACGTCGTAAAGTGTTGGTTTGGCCATCGAAAAATGCCATTGAATATTATTTAAAGCATTTTGTTGATTCCATTTTTTCAATAACATTTTATCAAAATATTGAACCAACATATTTTCTTTTTTAGTCATCGGATCAAAGCTTGCTGCCTCTGGCAATAAGTCGATAGTTTGATTAGCGGCATATAAAGGGAATTGCGATTTTAATTCGGGTAGGCCTGCAGTCTCAACGGCAATAACGGTTGCAGCATCATCAATTTTAATCCCATTACAATCTATGATACATTGATTATTCGTAATATGATAGGGCAATTCTTTTTTAGATGCAAGATGGTAAACCTTGGTGATGTTATTTTTCAATAATGGCATAGCCAATTGACGATTCGATGGCATTAAAAAAGCATGCAAATAAATGGTATTTCC
>JBILIO010000025.1:0-13712 GCA_044349915.1 Sphingobacteriales bacterium
TATGCATCAAAGGCAAAAGCGACTAGCTGTGCGGGTGTTGTAGTCGATCCATTGAGTAATAATTCTATTTACAATGTGAGTTTTGCTGATTTAAATAATAGTTCAACGAATGCCGCAAACGAAGGCGGTTATGTAGATTTTACCTGTAAAAGAGCCATTGTAGAAGCGGGCAAAACTTATCCAATGACCATTACCACCAATACGGCTGGATCTGTATTTACCAGGGTATTTATTGATTTTAATAATGATGCCGCATTTGAAGCCAGCGAAGAAGTTTTCCAAACAGATTTAACAGTTAAAACACACGAAGGAAATATTACCATTCCAACTAATGCGATAAAGAATACACCACTTCGCATGCGTATTCGTACGGGAAGGGCATCGGGTAATATTCCGAGCGACCCATGTGGCACTATTAAATTCGGACAAATAGAAGATTATTCTGTTGTGGTTATGCCAGCTACTGGAATCGCAACTCAATATTTTCAATCGCTATCAGTTTATCCAAATCCTGCGAGTCAAGTGTTAAACATAGCTAATCCACTAGCTTTGCAAGCCTCTTATACCTTGATAGATTTATTTGGCAAAGTGGTTTTTACAGGTGAACTTTCTAGCGAATTAACACAAATTCCTACAGCAAACTTTGCTGCGGGAGTTTATATGTTAAAGATTGCAAATAATACAAGTTCGCAACATATCAAAATTATACTGAAATAAATGAGTCAATTTTGGCTGTTTATACAAGAGGGTTTTTATCATATAGTATCTCTTGATAGTCTAGATCATTTGCTTTTTTTATTGGCATTGGTTGCTATTTATACTATAAAAGATTGGAAAAAATTATTGATAATGGCTACTGCCTTTACCTTTGCCCATGCCATAGCATTGGTGTTCAGTATTTTTAATTTAATTGCAATTGCTAACGAAACTATAGAATGGTTAATCGCATTAACCATATTTTACACATGTATAGAGAATTTGTTTTTGCCTAATTTCAAAAGTGCTAAAATCTATACTATAGGTATTTTTGGTTTAATACATGGTATTGGATTTTCGCAAGTATTACGAACCCTATTTACCCAAATAAATTATAATCCTTGGCAAACATTATTGCCATTTAATGTTGGAGTAGAATTGGGGCAATTGTTGGTGTTGAGTTTATTTGTTTTATTGATTGCTTTAATTGAAAAGCTAAAATTTATGACACCTAAAAAGATGAATCAATTCATTTCTATCCCAGTAGGGATGCTGGCTTTTTATTGGTTGATACAAAGAAATATTTTTTAATACATTAAATTATTTATGAAAATTAAATTACTGAATTGCTTGTTTTTTGGAATCTTAATTCCATTTCAATTATTGGCTCAAAACAATTATGACAAGAGTAAATTTCATCAATTAGAAGATTGGTGGCCAACTGCAAATGAATATAGAAATGGCGCGGGTGCACCGGGTCATGCTTATTGGCAACAAAAAGTTGATTATGTAATTGAGGTAAATTTAAATGATGAAAAGCAAGAATTAACTGGCTTCGAAAAGGTTACCTACACAAATAATTCGCCAGATGCGCTTAGCTATTTATGGTTACAATTAGACCAAAATATTTTTGATCCAAATGCTATGTCTTATTTGACAGAAACAAAAGATCAAATGGGGAATATGAGTTTTGAAGGGATGAAATATATTTTCAGAAATGAATTTGAAGGTGGATATAAAATTCTATCCTTAAAAGACAATCAGGGTAAAGCTTTGAAATACACTGTAGTTAATACGATGATGCGAATTGATTTACCATCTCCATTATTAAAAGGCGAAAAATTTGTATTCCAATTAAAATGGAATAATAAAATTAACAACACTAAATTTAATGGTGGTAGAGGTGGCTGTGAATATTTTCCAGAAGATAAAAATTATCTCTATGAATTGGCGCAATGGTTTCCTCGTTTATGTGTATACGACGATGTGGACGGTTGGCAGCATAAACAATATTTAGGCACAGGCGAATTTGCTTTAGAATTTGGTGATTACAAAGTTGCCATTACTGTGCCAGCAGATCATGTAGTAGCGTCAACTGGTGTATTACAAAATGCTTCGCAAGTACTAAGTCCATTACAATTGAGCAGATTTAATGCTGCTAAAAACGCCAAAGAACCACTCTTAATTATTACACCAGCCGAAGCGCTCAAAAACGAATCAAGCAAAGAAACTAAAACAAAAACATGGATTTTTGAAGCAGAAAATGTGCGTGATTTTGCATGGGCTAGTTCTCGTAAATTTATTTGGGATGCGATGGGTGTAACCGTTGGCAAAAATAAAATAATGGCTATGTCTTATTATCCTAAAGAAGGCAATCCATTATGGGAAAAATATTCTACGCAAGCCATTGCACATACCTTATTAGTTTACTCGAGATATACAGTAGATTATACTTATCCAGTAGCCATTTCGGTTAATGGTCCAATTGGTGGAATGGAATATCCTATGATTTGTTTCAATGGCCCAAGACCAGAGAAAGACGGTACTTACAGTGCAAGAACTAAGTATGGATTAATCTCAGTTATTATTCACGAAGTAGGGCATAATTATTTTCCGATGATTATTAATTCTGACGAACGCCAATGGTCTTGGATGGACGAAGGTTTAAATACATTTTGTCAATATTTAGCAGAACGCGAATGGGATGAAAAATATCCTTCTAGTAGAGGCGAAGCAAGATCAATCATACCTTATATGTCTAGTGATCAAGCTACTTTAGAGCCTATCATGACTAACTCTGAATCGATTCAGCAGTTTGGTAATAATGCTTATGGTAAACCTGCTGCGGCCTTAAATATTTTAAGAGAAACCATCATGGGTAGAACTTTATTCGACGATGCATTTAAAATTTATTCCAATAGATGGGCTTACAAACATCCGCAACCTGCAGATTTTTTTAGAACCATGGAGGATGCAAGTGGCGTTGATTTGGATTGGTTTTGGAAAGGCTGGTTTTATACTACAGAGCCTTGCGATATTGCATTAAACTCGGTAACAGCCTATACCATTGATTCTCAGAATCCGACTATAGAAAAGCCGGCTAAAAAATTAAAGCGTGATGCGGCAGATATTTCTATTTCTACTATTCGAAATAAAACTGCAATAAAAAATTATCGTTTAAATAATTACCCTTCGCTTTCCGATTTTTACAATAAATATGATGCATTAGATATAACCGAAAACGACAAAGATAAATTCAAGAAATATGAAGAGTCTTTATCAGCAGAAGACAAGAAAATGCTCGCGAATAAATTGTTTTATTATATACTTGATTTTGAAAACGTGGGTGGCTTAATCATGCCTGTAATTATTGAATACGAACTAGCCAATGGTCAAAAAGAAATTTTAAGAATACCAGCAGAAATTTGGAGAAAAAATAACCAAAAGGTTTCTAAGTTAATCATCACCAATCAAGAGGTAAAGCAATTTGTGTTAGATCCATTACAAGAAACGGCAGATATCAACCGAAAAAATAATTATTTTCCGAGTAAAATAATCGAATCGCAATTTCAATTATTTAAAGAACAACAAAAGAGCAGAGAGCCTAATACCATGCAGTTAGACAAACAAGGTAAATTGTAATTTAATGAAACAAGGAATTATTTTTCGTTCAATTCCATTAATACTTTTGATCTTGCTGCCTTTTACCATGCAGGCTCACAAGTATTATACTTCTGTTACGCAACTAGATTTTAATCCTACCGAAAAATGTTTTCAGGTAACGATGAATGTTTTTGTGGACGATTTAGAAGCCGTTTTGACGCAAGAAAATAAGCAGGTGGTTAAATGGAAATCGGATCAAGCCGAATTAAACACTTTGTTATTAACCTACCTCAAGAGTCATTTTAAGGTTCAGTTAAATCAAAAATCTGCAACTGAATTTCGTTTAATTGGTACCCGAGAACAAAAAGATTTATTGACCATTTTTTTTGAAATTCCGGTAGATAAGGCTGTTAAAAAAATAGAAATAACAGATACGTTTTTAATGGATATGTTTCCGATTCAATCAAATGTCGTAAACTTAAATTACAAGAATCAGAAGCACTCTTTTTTATTCCAAAAAGGCAAAAGCACGCAGTTTTTTTCATTAAAATAATACAATGCTAAACTTTGGCATTTGCTTTGAATTACCATATATGTTAATCAATAAAGGGCTAATCTAGCCCAATAGACTGACAAAATGACTATTTAATAAATCGCAGCCATGAGTATTTTCGACCCATTTAAAATAAATAACCTAGATTCTAATAGTATCAACGACGAAACCGAGTTTTTTCCATTGTTATCTTCGGAAGATGAAGAAATCATGAATTCGGAAGAAATGCCTGAAGTTTTGTCAATACTGCCATTGCGCAATACGGTGTTATTTCCTGGGGTGGTCATTCCAATTACCGTTGGTCGCGATAAATCGATTAAGCTCATTAAAGATGCTTATAAAGGAAATAAAATAATTGGAGTAGTTGCCCAAAAAGATGCGAACATAGAAGATCCTACATTCGAAGATTTATATAAAGTGGGTACGGTAGCATACATTGTTAAAATGTTGCAAATGCCAGATGGTAATACCACGGTGATCATTCAAGGTAAACGCAAATTTCATTTAAAAGAATTAATTCAAGAAAATCCATACATCAAAGCAAACGTGGAAAATTTTGAAGAAAGTACATATGCTAAAAACAAAGAGTTTGAGGCATTGGTCGCATCTTTAAAAGAATTAGCCATTCAAATTATTCAAATTTCTCCTAACATTCCTTCTGAAGCAGCATTTGCCATTAAGAATATTGAAAGTCCGTCTTTCTTAATCAATTTCATTAGTTCTAATATGAATGCAGAATTGGTTGATAAGCAAAAAATGCTAGAACAGCTCAATTTAGTGGTTCGTGGCGAGATGGTTTTAGAACATCTTACCAAAGAATTACAAATGTTGGAATTGAAAAATCAAATACAATCTAAAGTAAGGGTAGATATTGACCGCCAACAAAGAGAGTATTATTTGCATCAACAAATGAAGCAAATTCAAGAAGAATTGGGTGGCGATGGTCCCGATTTAGAAATTAAAAACTTAAGAGAAAGAGGTGAACAAAAATTATGGAATAAAGAAGTGGCCGACGCTTTTAATAAAGAGTTAGATAAATTGCAACGCATGAATCCGGCTGCTGCAGAATATTCTGTATTATTAAACTATGCAGAATTATTATTAGAATTACCTTGGAACGAGTTTACCGAAGATTTATTCGATATTAAAAAAGCACAGAAAATTTTAGACCAAGATCATTTCGGATTAGAAAAAGTAAAGGCAAGGATTTTAGAATACTTAGCTGTTTTAAAATTAAAACATAATATGAAAGCGCCAATCCTTTGCCTGGTTGGGCCTCCAGGGGTTGGAAAAACTTCCTTAGGTAAATCAATTGCCAAAGCAGTAGGTAGAAAATATGTGCGTATGGCTTTAGGTGGCATCAGAGACGAAGCGGATATTAGAGGTCATCGCAAAACCTATATTGGTGCAATGCCCGGAAGAATTATTCAATCTTTGAAAAAAGCACAATCAGCTAATCCGGTTTTTGTCTTAGATGAAATTGATAAAGTTGGAAATGATTTTAGGGGTGACCCATCTTCTGCGTTATTAGAAGTTTTAGATCCAGAACAAAACAATGCATTTTACGATCATTATGTCGAACTCGATTTTGATTTGTCGAATGTGATGTTTATTGCTACAGCTAATTCTTTAAATAATATTCATCCTGCATTAATTGATAGGTTAGAAATAATTGAAGTTTCTGGCTATACTATTGAAGAGAAAGTCGAAATTGCGAAACAGTATTTAGTTCCCAAACAAAGGGAGGCACACGGTTTGAAGCTAAAAGATATTATCATTAAGCCAGAAATAATTGAAAAAGTGATTGAAGATTATACCAGAGAATCTGGGGTGCGCGGTTTAGAGAAAAAAATTGCCACGCTTATTCGCGGTACAGCTAAATGTGTAGCGGTAAAAGAAAAATACAACAAGACCTTAAACAATGCCGATGTATTGCGCATTTTAGGCGCTGCAGAATACGATAAAGACATGTACCAAGGCAATGATGTAGCAGGAGTAGTAACGGGCTTAGCATGGACCTCTGTGGGTGGCGATATTTTATTTATTGAAGCAAGTTTGAGTCCTGGAAAAGGTAAATTAACTTTAACGGGTAGTTTAGGCGATGTGATGAAAGAATCTGCTGTTATTGCCATGGCTTATATTCGTGCAAATGCAAAAAACTTAGGCATCGATTTTAGGGTGTTGGATCAATGGGATATGCATGTGCATGTGCCTGCAGGTGCAGTACCTAAAGACGGTCCTTCTGCAGGTATTACGATGTTAACTGCTTTAACATCTGCTTATACTCAAAGAAAAGTAAAACCTCAATTAGCGATGACAGGCGAAATTACCTTAAGAGGAAAAGTTTTACCCGTAGGCGGATTAAAAGAAAAAATCTTAGCGGCAAAAAGAGCAGGTATAAAAGACATCATACTTTGTGAAAAAAATCGCAAAGATATTTTAGAAATTAATCAACGCTATTTAAAAGAATTAAAATTTCATTATGTAAGCGATATGCAAGAGGTAATTGAACTCGCTTTGATGAAACAAAAAGTAAAAGCGCCAATCGATTTGTCTTTTAAAGAAGCGATCACTAAATCAATGGTTAATTAATTACCTGACTAAAGAAATAGTTCCTTTATCGACGAAGCCATCGCCCTCAATGATATATACATAGGCGCCTATAGGGCATGCTTGGCCTTTGTATTTGCCATCCCATATCAGTTTACCTTGATTCTCTAAACTATTGTAAATGGTTTCGCCCCATCGATTAAAAATGCGCATGCTTTTAATGGCACAAGGATGGGTCTCTCCAATAATTTCAAATACATCGTTTATTTGGTCATCGTCTGGCGAAAAAACTTCGGGAATTCTACGCAAATTTTTATCTACAAAAGGGATACTAATTACCAAAGAATCTTCTGCTCTGCAAGGTGCCTGCGAGTTGGTAGTTAATTTAACGGTAAAAATTCCTTGTTTTTGATATTGATGATTTTGCTGGCTGCTACTACTGGTAAATCCATCTCCAAAATCCCAAACAAATTGGCTATTGCTTAAGTCTGCAATTGCCGAAACTTGTATGGTTCTTGCACAAGAATCAAAGCTATAATTAAAAGCGGAACTGGCCGAATCTACTACAAAAACAATTACGCTATCTGTGCTCATGCAACTACCATTATGGGCTTGTAATAAAAACAGGGTAGTGCTTGATGGGTTCGCAAATGGATTCGCAATTTCGGGGCTGTCTACTAGAAAAGTAGGATACCAATTATATGTTCCGTAATCCGAACCGCTTGCTTGTAATCGAACCTTTTGACGACTACAAATTATTTGATCGATACCTGCATTTGCGATTGGAAAAGTATCTACTTTTACAGATACACGATATACTTTTTCACAAATTCCATTCGTAATGGTTAATATATATTTAGTGCTGGTATCCGGATTAGCTATTGGATTGGCGATGGTATCACTAGATAAGCCAGCACTTGGCACCCATCGATATTTTTTGCCACCCGAAGCCAAAAGTTGAACGTTACCATTTACGCAAATCGAAGCCAAAGTATCTTTGATTAAAAGTTCTGGTGCGAAAACTTTAAAAGTTTTTTGAGAACAAAAGGTTTCGTTATCAATTTTAACAGTAACAATACTCGAATCCAATACATTAAATAGTGGATTTGCCACGTTATTATTTGGGCTAAACGAGCCCACATTAGAAGACCAAATATATTTAGCATTTGGGAAAGCACTACTAGCAAATAGTTGTAATTGATCACCTATACATACGGTGGTATCTGCGTTTGTGGTAATAGGGTAGAATTTGAGCTTAACAGAATCTTTGATGGTTAATCCTGTACATTTTTCTGTGCAATAAATATAACGGTAGCTAGTGTCACCATTTTTAACATTAAAAGAATTTCCATATTGTAAAAATACTTTGTTTTGATTGTACCATTTAATGGAATCGAGTTGATCGTATTGAACAATCGCAATGGTTGTGGTGCTGTCGTTACAGGCCAATTGTATTTTTAATTTATCGATGGGTTTATAATCCGAAATGCCTAGTTCTGCTTTCGCAGTATCGCATATAAAAGGATCAACAATTTTTAATTTAACCGATTCTGTAGCCTCGTTTAAAAAATCTCTTATTGGTTTAATCTTCACAAAAGCACTTGTTGCACCTGCTGCAATAACTACGACATTGGCCGGAGTTGCGATGTAATCGCTTCCATTTATTGCCGTTCCTTCAAAATAGTAATTGACCTCGATAGCTTGCGATTTATCTGGATTAATACGCGTAATGACAAAGCCCGAACTATCGCATTCCGAAACTAATAGTTTTTGTTCATACGCTTTCACTGCTCTTGGGTCTTCGCTTTGAAAACTTTGGGCTTCAATAAAAATTCCTGAATCAAAAATAAAATCTTTGACATCGGCTATGGCAA
Organism: Sphingobacteriales bacterium; assembly: GCA_044349915.1. Taxonomy (GTDB): domain Bacteria; phylum Bacteroidota; class Bacteroidia; order Sphingobacteriales; family Sphingobacteriaceae; genus CAIKLP01. Next base: position 8,557 of record JBILIO010000025.1, read on the forward strand.
ATTTTAAGGTATAATTTTCACAAGGCTGCACATTAGCAGTAATTTCAATTACTTTGGTAAAAGCGTCAAACTGCACACTGGCGCCATTTGTATTATCTATATAATAAGAAGAATTGGTGTTTGCATTAATTGTTTGAATAGAAATAGGATCGTTGGTAGCCGGAACCAAAGCAATGTTTTGCGCGCCTGTAAAGCCCGGTCCAGCAATAAAAAAACCAAATACATCATTGAAGTTTTTTGCAATACTTTCGGGATATTCTTCTGAAGCAAAAACAAATCTAAATTTTACTTGGTTGGCTTGTGGACTAAAAGAAAAGCTAATCCAAGTTGCATCGTAGGTTGGAAAGTTTGGACTGAGCAATTGTAAATCCGCATCTCCAGGTAAATTATTGGAAGATCCTTGATTGCCCATATTATTTGGTCCAATAGCATCTATCACATTTCCGGTCGATAAAATTAGGCCACTGTCTAAACCAATGTTGGATTTTTTTCCATTGAAAAAACCAATATTTCCTGTCCCAACCGAATATTGAATATTTATAATATCTACCCCGCCACCAGCCAAAACATTTTTCACCAAATCACTCACCGTTCGATTCGTTTTTACAACAAGTTGTGCCCGCAAAGTCGAAAAGCTAAGCAGCATAAGCCATGTTAAAAAAACACTTAATCTAAAAATTCTCAATTTGTGTCAGGTTATTTATATTTACAAAAATACTATAAAAAATGAGGTTCATAGACTTAAGAAGCGATACGGTTACCAAACCAAGCCCAGAAATGCTGCAATTTATGCTCCAAGCCGAATTGGGCGACGATGTTTATGGCGACGACCCAACGGTAAATATGCTGGAAGCTGCCGTTGCAGCCCATTTTGGCTTCGAATCGGCGGTTTTTTGCGCTTCTGGCACCATGACCAATCAAATAGCTATCAAAACCCATACCATTCCTGGCGATGAAGTGATTTGTGATATTACTTCGCATGTATATAATTATGAAGGGGGAGGAATAGCTTTTAATTCGGGGGTTCAGGTTCGGCCGATAATGGGAACTGCAGGTAAAATAACAGCCGAACAAATGGAAGCGCAAATACAACCTGCGATCATTAATCTACCTCGAACATCGCTGGTTGTTTTAGAAAACACCTTAAACAAAGCAGGTGGAAATTTTTATTCATTAGCAGAAATTGCGCCCATTGCCGCTATGTGTAAAAAGCATCAATTGCCTTTGCATTTAGATGGTGCAAGAATATTTAATGCATTAATTGAAACCAAAGATAATGCCAAAGATTATTCAAAATATTTTGATAGTATTTCCATATGTTTTTCTAAAGGATTAGGCGCACCAGTGGGTTCGGTATTGGTCGGTAGTAAACTATTTATTGAAAAGGCCAGACGCTACAGAAGGTTATTTGGTGGGGGTATGCGACAAGCTGGAGTGATTGCTGCCGGTGCATTGTACGCTTTAAAAAATAATATTGATAGGTTAGCAGATGATCATAAACGTGCAAAAGAAATAGGTGAATGTTTAGCACATTGTACATTTGTGCAAGAATTATTGCCAGTACATACTAATATTATTATTTTTAAATTAAAAGACCAGGTGTCTTCCGATGTGTTTTTAGAAAAATTAAAAGTAGAAGGTATTATTGCAAATACGATGGGCAAGCAATGTATAAGATTCGTTACACACCTCGATTTTAACGATGAAATGCTAGCCAAATTAATCATAACCTTAAATAAAATTAGTAACTTAGTAGTGTAGTTTAAAACCTAATAGCCATGAAATTAAAAATAATAAGCATGCTTGCTATTTCTTTTATTTCATTTTCGTCATGTAAGCATGAAATTGATTTAAGCAATGCACCCGTCATCACATTTAGTAAAGACATACAGCCAATTATTGCCACTCGATGTGCCATGCAGGGTTGTCATAGTGCGACGGGATATGAAGAATTACCTTTAGTAACCTACAATGATGTGATGGATATAGTGGAAGCTGGTTCGGCAAATAAAAGCGAGTTATATGAAGTGATCAACGAATTAGATAATGAAAAACGCATGCCTCCATTGCCCGATAATAAATTGGCAGATAAGCAAATTTTAAATATTATGGTTTGGATTGAACAAGGGGCAAAAAATAATTAAGAAATCATGAAAAAAGTATTTTCACTTTTAATAATAGCAGCTAGTTTCCTGTCTGCTTGTTACTACGATAATTTTAAGGAATTAAATCCCTTTATCGAAGAAGCCGTTTGTGATACGGCATCAACTACAACAATTAGTTTTGCTAGCCAAGTAGTGCCTATTTTACAAAACCAATGTAGTACAGGAAGTGCTGGTTGTCATAGTTCAAATTCAGGTAGAAACTTATCCACGTTTGCGGGAGTAACTAATACCTATTCCAGTGCTAAATTATTAAGTTCAATTAAATGGGATGGTAACGCTTCCCAAATGCCAAAAGGCTCAGGAGCTAAAATAGATGATTGTTCTATTAAGACAATCGAGCTATGGATTAATCAAGGGAAAGCAAATAATTAAATACCATGAAAAGAAATATAGCAATTGTATTATTTTTTATTTTTTCTGCTGTTCAAGTGCAAGCGCAAGACATCGATCCAATGTCACTATTACAAGGTTTAGCGGAAGCACCTAAAGACGAGCCTGTCATTGCTACCTTTAAAGCTACCAGGCTTATCAATCAACAAACAATAGAAGTAGGAGGAACGAGGTCTTTAGATTTTAGAATTCACCATCATTTTGGTCCATTTAATTCGGGTGCCTATGATTTTTGGGGAATAGATGGCGGTGCAAGTATTCGTTTGGGCTTAGAATATAGCTACAACGGTCGTTTGCAGTTTGGATTAGGCAGAACCTCTTATGAAAAACAAATCGACGGTTTTTTAAAATATAGATTATTAAGACAGTCTAAAAGTGGCTCGATGCCAATTAGTGTAACCTTATTTTCTGGTGCTTATAGAAACGGTATAAAAGGTTTACAGATTGGCGGAATAGATAAATTTAAATACGCTAGTGATCGTTTTTCTTTTGTACATCAAGTTATCATTGCTAGAAAAATTGACGATAAATTATCACTACAAATTACGCCAACCATGGTGCATTATAATCTAGTTGAAAATTTAACGGATAATAATGATTCATACTTTTTAGGAATTTCTGGTAGATATAAAGTTTCTAATCGTACAGCTATCACGTATGAATACGGTGCTAGAATGGATAATAACACTGCAAATAAATACTACGATTCAATGGGAATAGGCTTAGACATTGAAACTGGTGGTCACGTTTTTCAAATGTTCTTAACTAATTCTTTTGGAATGACCGAAAACCAAACTTTTGCTAGAACAAATTCTGCTTGGGCAGATAGGGGTTTTCGTTTAGGCTTTAATGTTTCAAGAATGTTTACTTTATAAATGCGATAAGTATTTATAAAGTTTTTTCTTCCCAGATAGCAGCTAAATTTATAATAGTATCTACTGCTTTTTGCATGTCTTGAATACTTACCCATTCTAACCTAGAATGAAATGCATGTTCGCCTGCAAAAATATTAGGACAAGGCAATCCCATAAAAGATAACCTAGAACCATCGGTGCCGCCTCTAATGCCGCCTGCAAATGGTTTCATGCCTGCTCTTTCAATTGCTGCTATTGCATAATCTACAATTTGCGGATGCGCAACTAGTACTTCTTTCATATTTCTATACTGCTCTATCACTTCAAACTCAAAACTCGAATGAGGATAATTGGCAATCACTTGCTTGGTAATATTTTTTAATTCGTTTTCGTAAACCGCTAATTGTTTGGTATCAAAATCACGAATAATAAATTGAACGGTACTTTTTTCGATGCTTCCGCTAACACCTGTTGGATGTATAAAACCTTCGCGGCCTTCGGTAGTTTCGGGAGATAAATTATTTTTAGGAAGCGCTGCTATAATTTCTGCTGCAATTTTAATTGCGCTTTCCATTTTATTTTTTGCAAAACCTGGATGCGTAGCAACGCCATGTATCGTAATATTAACTGCATCTCCAGAAAATGTCTCATCTTCAATGTGACCTAGTGTTTCGCCATCTATTGTGTAAGCAAATTTGGCATTCACTTTGGCTAAGTTTACTTTCTCAACACCTCTGCCAATTTCTTCGTCGGGTGTAAATAATATTTTAATATCACCATGCTTGATGCTTGGATTTTGGATGAGTTGAAAGATGGCGTCCATAATTTCTGCCACACCTGCTTTGTTATCTGCACCTAAAAGGGTAGTGCCATCGGAAGTAATAATATCATTTCCAATTTGATCTTTTAAAGCAGGATGTTCATCTGGATGCAAAGATAAATTTGCGTCGCTTGCGTATAAAATACTACCACCGTTATAATTTTTATGAATAATTGGTTTAACATTTTCGCCGCTACAATCGGGCGAAGTGTCCATGTGTGAGCAAAAACAAATAGTGGGTACTGCTTTATTGGTATTTGATTTTAGCGTGCCATATACATAACCATTTTCGTCTAGCTCTGCGTCCGAAATGCCCATTTCTAAAAGCTCTTGGACTAATAAGCGGCCTAAGTTTTTTTGTTTCTCGGTTGAGGGGCAAGTAGGAGAATTTGGATCAGATTGGGTATCGATTTTTACATAATTTAAAAATCGATCGGAGACAGTATATTTTTTAGGAACTGATTGCATGTTGTGTTTTATTTTTCTATTCTTAATTCTGGTCTTCTAATTTGACCTCCGCTATGTCCTGTTTGAACAACAAAATATATTCCGATAAAACTGATCATTAAAGTAATTCTGATCAACCATTTACTTATTTTTTTATCAGTCGCAATAGACAATAAGGTAATTAAAGCCATGGCAGCTAATAGGTCAACTACAAGTTCTGTTTTTTCTGCTATTTCTTCGTGTTCTTCAATAAGGTAACGGGCTACACCTGGTTGATCTCCAACTTCATGTTCTATTTTTTCGCCAGTATACATAGTCGGAAAAAACATTATTGCCGAAAAAATAAACATACAAAGCCCAACAATTTTTACTTGTTTTAAATGAAAGAGCATGCCAACAAACAAAATAACGCTACCAAAAATAACGCTAATAATGGGCAAGTGGTTAAGGAGTAAATGTTGTTGTACAGGTATCATTTAA
>JBILIO010000175.1:0-3668 GCA_044349915.1 Sphingobacteriales bacterium
GTTTTATGCTGCCTATTTACTTTTAAACTAAGCGCGCAAGATATTAATTGCAAAGTACAAGTGCTCACTCCTGCTATTCAAAGTTCGGACAAACAGCGCTATACTGAAATGGAAAAAGCCATTTTTGAATTTGTAAATAACACTAAATGGACCAGTGATATTATACAAATTAATGAGCGTATCGAAATGAATATTGTCATCAATATTAAAGAACAAGTTGGACAAGATGATTATAAAGCCACTGCGCAAATTCTATGCAATAGGCCTGTTTTCAATACTTCCTATAACTCCACTTTATTTAATTTCATTGATGAAGAATGGACTTTTCGATATATCATGAACCAGCCATTAGAATATAACGATAATGAAACGCGTTCAAATTTAACTTCGCTACTCGCTTATTATATTAATATTAGTATTGGTTTAGACTACGATAGTTTTTCTAAAATGGGCGGCACACCTTATTATCAAAAAGCAAGAAATATTGTAAACTTATGTCAAGGCCAAAGTGGTCGTGGATGGAAAACCTTTGATGGTACTAGAAACCGATTTATTTTAGTAGATAACTTATTGGATAATTCTTATAAAAAACTTCGAGAAACATATTATACCTACCACAGACTGGGCCTAGATGTTTTCTCTCAGAATATTGACAATGGCAGGGCAGAAATTGCAGACTGTATTCCTATTTTACAAAAGGTAGCTAAAGATAAACCAAACTCGATGTTGCTTAATGTGTTTTTTACCGCTAAAGCAGATGAATTAGTCAATATTTTTGGCAAAGCAATTCCAAGCGAAAAAGCAAAAGTTGCCCAAGCATTATCCGAAATAGACCCCACTAATAATTCAAAATATCAACAAATTTTGAAATCGAATTAATAATTTTCAATTCCAAAAAATTAAAGTATTTTTAGCATAGGAAAAAGGAAGGGGAATTATGTTATCAAAATTAATTATTCAAAATTTTGCGATTATAGATCAACTGGAAATCACATTCCACGAAGATCTATCGATTATAACCGGCGAAACTGGCGCGGGTAAGTCTATTATATTAGGGGCTTTGGGCTTATTGCTTGGCAATAGAGCAGACGCAAAATCATTAAAACAATCAGATCAAAAATGCATTATCGAGGGTCATTTTATATTAAGTGAATTGCACTTAAAATCCTTCTTCGAGCTACACGAACTTGACTACGATAGCCAATGTATTTTAAGAAGGGAGATTAATACGGAAGGTAAATCTCGGGCATTTATTAACGATACTCCTGTAAATTTAAGTACTTTAAAAACACTTGGTGAAAAGCTTGTTGATATTCATTCGCAACACGAAACCATCACACTCAATAACAAACATTTTCAACTAAGTGTAGTAGACAGCGTATGCATGCACAAAGCCCTACTATTGCAGTATCATAAAGATTTCAGGATTTTTCAAGATCAAAAAAATACGCTTGCAACTTTAATAGCAAACAGCGATAAGGGTAAAGCAGAATTTGATTATTTGCAGTTTCAATTTGAAGAGCTTGAACAAGCTGGTTTAAAAGCATCTGAAGAAGCAACACTCGAAGTAGAACAAAAACAGTTAACACACGCCGAAGAAATTAAAACAGCACTCGATCATGTTTCTCAAATGTTAGCCGAAACGGATCCAGCTGTTATCATCCAATTAAAAAGTAGCATTCAATTATTAAATACAATTGAAAAATATAGCGATGCTATTTCAGGCCTAAAAGATCGTATATCGGCTAGCTTAATAGAAATCAAAGACATTGCAGCCGAACTTGCTGATTTAGCAATGCAAACAAGCTTAGACCCAAGCAGATTAACAATCATAGAAGATCGTTTAAATTTAATATATAAACTTCAACAAAAACACCGACTAAATTCTAGTGAAGAATTAATCGATTTGCAAATGCAAATTGAACAAAAAATGTTAGCGTTTGCGGGCATCGATGACCAGATTGAAAGTTTAACCTTAACCATTGAAAAAAACGAAATTGAATTAAAGAAAATCGCAACTACCTTATCAGAAAATAGAGTTAAAGGTAATGCATTATTAATTCAACAAATTAATGCTTTGCTCGTGGATGTAGGCATGCCCAATGCCCTATTTCAAATATCGCACGAACAAACAACGCAACTATCAGAAAATGGGTTTGATAAAATAACTTTCCTCTTTAGTGCAAACAAGGGTTTCAGCCCATCTGAATTAAGCAAAGTTGCATCTGGTGGTGAGCTTTCTAGGTTAATGCTTTGCATCAAAAGTATCATTGCTCAAAACGAAAAATTAGCAACTATTATTTTTGACGAAATTGATACGGGTATTTCTGGAGAAGTAGCTAACAAAGTGGGCAGCATTTTACAAAGTCTTAGTAAAAATATGCAAGTGATTAGCATTACCCATTTACCTCAAATTGCAGGCTTAGGTGATGCACATTACTTTGTATATAAAGATCATCAAAAAGATAAAACTTATACGAATATCAGAATATTAAGCATGGAAGAAAGAGTGCTCGAAATTGCAAAAATGTTGAGTGGCGACAATCCAAGTGAAATTACGATGGGTACTGCAAAAGAGCTCATCAAAACCAAAAAATAACAGAAATTACAAATTACAAGCATTCTTATTAGTAAATATCCCTTAATGCTATTATATTTAACCTTAACAAAATAAAAAAGATTATGTCAAACAACTTATTAGCAGGTAAAAGAGGCATCATTTTTGGTGCGTTGAACGAAAATTCGATTGCATGGAAAGTGGCGCAACAAGCCGTACAACAAGGTGCAAAAATAACTTTAACCAACGCTCCTATAGCATTACGCATGGGCGAAATGAATAAACTTGCAGCAGAATGCAACGCAGAAATTATTGCTGCAGATGTAACTAGTATGGATGATTTAAAAAATCTATTTGAGAAATCGATGGAGATTTTAGGTGGCAAAATTGATTTCGTTTTACATTCGGTTGGTATGAGTATTAATGTTCGTAAAGGAATTCATTATACAGAATCTAATTACGACAACATGCACAAAGGCTTTGATATTTCTGCTATGTCTTTACATAGGGTTTTACAAACAGCTTATAAAATGGATGCCATTAGCGAATGGGGTTCTGTTTTAACCTTATCTTATATTGCTGCACAAAGAGTATTCCCAGACTATAACGATATGGCAGATGCTAAATCATTATTGGAATCAATTACCAGAAGTTTTGGATACCATTACGGAAAATTTAGAAAAGTAAGAGTGAATTCTATTTCGCAATCACCTACCTACACTACAGCAGGTTCGGGCGTTAAAGGATTCGATGGTTTTTATAATTATGCCAATAAAATGTCGCCACTTGGAAATGCAACAGCAGACCAATGTGCAGAATATTGTATAAGTATGTTCTCGGATTATACTAGAATGGTAACGATGCAAAATTTATTTCATGATGGAGGATTTTCTTTCACAGGTGTTGATGCGGAAATTATTGAAGCTATGGGTTCAAAATAATTTTGAATCAACAGCATATAAAAAAAGGCTTCGAAATTTCGAAGCCTTTTTTTATGATTAATTTTTTGAAGAATCTTGATCTTCTTCTTTTTTCTTACGCTTGGGTTTAGCAGGTTTATCAGATTTGTCAGTAATTACAGCTATTTCAGCTTTGATTACTTTTACTGCCA
>JBILIO010000176.1:0-3659 GCA_044349915.1 Sphingobacteriales bacterium
AGCACTACTATTAGTATTTCTAAAACCAAATTGCTACCTACTGGCGCAAGAATGGTTGCCAATTTCGAAAATGGCTTAGACCCAAAATGGACTAAGTTTTTTCAATCAGGTGCAAGCATGGAATGTTTGGTAAAGGCAGATAATTTTGCACCAGAAGGCACAAAATACCTAAACATGGGCGGAACCGTAAATTGGGATTGGCTAATCGGTTTAGTCGATTTTAATGCCATTGCCTATAATAACAATGTCACTTTTCCTTTGAGCACTAATCCAGAGAATGAATATTTTAATGTATTAATTTATGGAGATCCAGACCCGAAAACAAACATGACCAAAGCCTTGTTTCAATTTAAAGAAGATGAAAACAGTGATGGTTTATTTGATGCTACCAAAGAAGACGAATACGATTACATGGTAGATGTAAATTGGATTGGATGGAAATTGGTTTCTGTGAAGTACTCAAGCCTTGTCAACTTGGTAGACGGTAACCCTGTTAGTCCTAAAGGCAACAAGCTACACAACCCAGATAAAATTGGCAAGATCTCTTTTTTGCAATTAGCCGATCCAAACTTAGGTTTTGCTAGGTGTAAAATTGATTTAATTTCGTTTACCCAAAATAAAGCGCTAGACCTTTAATGAATAAAATAATTTACATAGTTAGTTTCGTTTTTCTCACACTTACGATGAGTGCTTGTAGCACTATGGTTCAAGTGCAAGAGAAAACTTTATATGACCAAAACGCTCAACTAAATACAGAAGAAATTAACGGGTTTAAAGCGGTTCATATTTTTAAAGACGATTACGATAATAGTGTTTGGGTTTCGCCAGAACGAAATTGTGTAAGTCTAAGTACAGAACGATATTATGTATATAATGGGAAGGCTGGATTAAAAGTAAAATGGGATAAAATTGCTGGTGGCTGCAAATGGATAGGTATTGGATTTGGCTGGAATAGCTGGATGGCCAAAGACATGCTTGATGTAAGCGAAGACTGCGCAGTGCAAATGAAAGTAAAATCGGTAAATGGAAACTTTAAAAATTTTCCGGTTGCTTTTGCTTTCGAAGATTATTCGGGTGTACAAAGTTATGTTGGTTTTCAAATGAGCCAAGCATCTGGCGAATTTAATTCAGAAAGCTGGACAACGGTAATTATTCCTTTGAATAAATTTGATTTTAAATCTAAAAACTTCGACCTCGAAAAAGTAAAGCAATTTATTATTCAGCTAGAAGGTGATGGAGAAATATATTTAGATGATATTAAAATTGTGAGATTGTAAAATGAATCGCATTAAAAATACATTATTCTTTGGTTTGATTTTTTGTAACCTAACGGTGTTTGCACAAAAAAAACAAATTGATATTGCCGCTTTAATTGGCAAAATGAGTATCGAAGAAAAGGCTGGAGAAATGACACAGCTTGACTTAGGCGTGATTGCCAATGGCGATGTTTGCAATTTAACACAACCGCAAACCATCAATCAAGCAAAATTAAAGAAAGCCATTAGTCAATATCATATTGGTTCGTTTTTAAATGTTGGCTGTGGTAGTGGAACTATTAGCATGGAGAATTGGCAAAAAATATTTACTGCCATTCAATCAGAAACTAAAAATACCAAACTGCAAATTCCAATTATTTTTGGCATCGACGCCATACATGGAAATAATTACACTATTGGTGCCACTTTATTTCCACAACAAATTGCACAAGCTGCTACTTGGAATCCCGACTTAGTAAAACAAGGCTACGAAGTAACAGCATACGAAGCAAGAGCAACTGGGATTCCATGGAATTTTTCTCCTGTGTTAGATTTAGGCAGACAACCTTTGTGGTCTCGTTTCTTTGAAACATTTGGCGAAGATGTATTACTTGCTAATAAAATGACGGTAGCTGCTATTAGCGGGCTTCAGGGCGACAATCAATATAGCCCTTACCATGTTGCGGCTTGCATGAAACATTTTTTAGGTTATAGCATGTCGCTTAGCGGAAAAGACAGAACACCAATTTGGCTTTCGGAAAGAGAAATGCGTGAATATTATTTACCTACTTTTCAAACCGCCATTCAACAAGGTGCAAAAACAGTCATGATTAACTCTGCCGATATAAACGGTACGCCTGTACATGCCAACTACGATATTTTAACTACCCTATTAAGAAATGAATTAGGCTTTAAAGGTGTTGTGGTTACAGATTGGGAAGACATCTACAAATTAGTAGATATGCACCATGTGGCTGCTACTAAAAAAGAAGCGGTTTATATGGCCATCATGGCTGGCATAGATATGAGTATGACTCCGAACGACTATCAGTTCACAGACTTACTCATTGAATTAATAAAAGAAGGCCGCATACCCATGTCTCGAATTGATAGTTCGATGAGTAGAATTTTAACCTTGAAATATGAATTAGGTTTATTTGAAAGTAAAGGCAAGGAAATAAAATATCCGCAATTTGGATCGGCCGAACATGCTGCAAAAAGTTTAGCCGTGGCAAGTGAATGTATTACCCTCTTGAAAAATAATAAGCAAACCCTTCCCATAAAAAATAAAAACGAATCGGTTTTTGTTTGTGGACCTGGAGCAAATAGTTTGAATTATTTAAACGGCGCTTGGACGCATACATGGCAAGGAATTGACACTAATTTTAATACTAAAAATAAATTAACGACGCTGGCTGCTATTCAAAAATTTGCAGGTATGAATAGGGTTACCTACAGCGCCGGTACTAGCGTTGATCAAATCATTAATATCGATGATTGTTTAGCGAAAGCGAAAAACACAGACAAAATAATTATTTGTTTAGCAGAAACCCCTTCGACAGAAATACCTGGAAATATTGATAATTTATATTTACCAAAAGCACAAGAAGATTTAGTACTTGCCTTGAGCAAATTAAATAAACCCATTATTTTAGTTTGCACCTTTAATAGACCAAGAATTTTAAAAAATATTATTCCATTAGTTGATGCTATAGTCTATGCTTATTTACCAGGCGACGAAGGCGGACAAGCCATTGCATCGGTTTTATATGGCGAAACAAATCCGAGCGGAAAATTACCATTTAGTTACCCTGCCGATGCCAATAGCTTATTACATTACGACCGCAAACATGCTGAAAATATCAATGTAGACTTTAGTAACAAAGGCTACAGCCCAGCATTTGACTTTGGTTTTGGAATGAGTTACAGCAACTTTAACTATAGCAGTATGGTGGTCTCTAAAAACAAGTTGAACGATAACGATTCGATTCAAGTAAGTGTTGTAGTAAAAAACAACAGTGAAATGAAAGGCAAAGAAGTAGTGCAAATCTATTATGCAGATTTAGTTGCTTCGATAACACCATCTGTAAAAAAACTATTGGGATTTAAAAAAATAGAATTAAAAGCAGGCGAGCAACAAACAATTACTTTCCAAATTCATAAAAATGATTTATCATTTATCAATAAACAATTAAAAAGAGTAACAGAAGCTGGCGAATTTGACTTAATGATACAAAACGAAACAAAAAGAATTTATGTTAATTAAAAAATATAAAATATTAAGTTTATTGGCTTTAGTTGCGCTAGGTTATGGCTGCGAACAGTCTGCACCTGCAAACTTATATGAAGAAAAAGGCGACTTGTATTTTTCAGGTTATTATTTTAATTACAAAAACAGATTAA
>JBILIO010000177.1:0-3651 GCA_044349915.1 Sphingobacteriales bacterium
TTTCAGATTGATCTAGATCGCTATGAAAAGCTTTAATAGAAAGCCCAGCACGCTGAAAATCGCGGTTTAAAAGCTTTACTTTATCTTTTGTAGAAGCAAAAATAATCACCGTTTCGTCTTTGTAATCTTTTAAAATATCGATTAATAAAGCATTTTTTTGGCTATCATAAACCATATATGCCTGTTGGTTAATATTTTCTTTAGGTTTAGCTAAATCAATATTTACTTGAACAGGATCAATTAATATTTTTTCTGCAAGTGTTCTAATTTTCGGCGGCATTGTAGCAGAAAACAGTATAATTTGGGGTTTATTCGGTATAAATTGAATGATTTTCATGATATCATCATAAAAACCCATGTCTAACATTCTGTCGGCTTCATCTAATACAATGTGTTTAACATGCGATAAATTTAACTTGCCTGTCATGCTCAACATCGATAATAATCTACCAGGTGTGGCAATGATCATATCTGCGCCTTCATTCAAAGCCTTTTTTTGTTGTTCCCATGCATGTCCATCACCACCACCATAAACAGGAATACTGCTAACATCTAAGAAATAAGAAAATCCTTCAATCTGTTGGTCAATTTGTTGGGCTAATTCTCTTGTTGGGGCAATTATTATGGTATTTAAATGCCTTATATCATCTTTTATGATTTTATTCAAGATCGGTAACACAAATGCAGCAGTTTTACCTGTTCCAGTTTGCGCACAAGCAATTAAGTCTTTATCTGCTAAAATTAGAGGAATTGTTTGGGTTTGTATAGGTGTGGGTTTAGTAAAACCCATTGAATCAAGACCATCTAAAAGTCTTTGATCAAATTGGAAATTTTCGAAATTCAATATTATATTTTTTTCAAAGATACGCCTAAGAAACGAATCCACACAAAAGATTCCATTTTTATTAAAATACGCATATCTTTAAAAATTCAATCCTTCTAAATATGTCTGTTAAAAGAAATGCAGCGCTCGGCTTTATTTTCATCACTATACTCATTGATATTATTGGTTTAGGGATAATTATCCCTGTTTTGCCTAAATTGATTTCACAATTAACCGGTGGCGGAATTTCTGATGCAGCCATCATTGGCGGTTGGCTCACTTTTGCCTATGCCATTATGCAGTTTTTCTTTTCTCCTATTTTAGGTGGTTTAAGTGATCGTTTTGGCAGAAGACCTGTTTTGTTAATTGCTTTATTAGGACTCGGAATTGATTATATTTTTATGGCCTACGCTCCCACTATTGCTTGGCTTTTTATTGGTAGAATAATCGCTGGTATATCTGGTGCAAGTATATCTACCGCTACCGCTTACATTGCCGATATTTCTACTCCTGAAAAAAGAGCCCAAAACTTTGGTTTAATTGGGGCTGCATTTGGTTTAGGCTTTATTATTGGGCCAGTTATTGGTGGTATATTTAGTCAATACGGTACCCATGTACCTTTCTTAATTGCTGCGTGTTTAAGTTTATTGAATGTGATTTATGGTTATTTTGTGCTACCAGAATCATTATTAGCCGAAAATAAAAGGGCTTTTGATTGGAAAAGAGCTAACCCTTTTGGTTCATTAAAACATTTAAAAAAGTATCCAGTTGTAAGTGGGCTTGTTGTTTCTTATTTCTTAATAAACATTGGAACGCATGCTGTACAATCCAATTGGACTTATTATACGATGTTAAAATTCCAATGGGACGAAAAAATGGTAGGCTATTCTTTAGGATTTGTTGGAATTGTGATTTCAATTGTTCAAGGTGGATTAATTCGAAAAATTAATCCGGCTTTAGGGAATGCAAAATCGGTTTACCTCGGTTTTTCCTTATTTACCATAGGCATGGTTTTATATGCCTTTGCTACAGAAACTTGGATGATGTTTGCCATTATTGTTCCCTATGCCTTTGGTGGTATAGGTACTCCGGCATTACAAGGTATAATATCTTCTGAAGTACCCGCAAATGCGCAGGGCGAATTACAAGGAGCATTAACGAGTGTGTTAAGTTTAACTTCTATTATTGGACCTTTATTGATGAATAACTTATTTTCTTACTTTACCAGTTCCAAAAGTGTGGTCTATTTCCCAGGGGCACCATTCATTATGGCAGCTATATTAATAGGCATCAGTTTATTATTAGCCTATCGATCTTTGCATTTAAAAGCTAAACAATAGCACTTATAGTATAAGTTAAACCATTCATTTCAAATTGATCGTTGATGCTTTTGCCTAACATTTGTTGTGAAATTGGAGCTATTGATGAAATTACAAAAATGTTCGTATCATCTATTGCAATTTGTCCATAAGCAATGGTAATATAAAAACAAGCTTTATCTGTTTGCACCATTGATCCTAATTGAATTTTTTCTGCTTTATTTTCTGGATTAATTTTTTGCAAAAAGCTGATTTGATTTTCGAGCTCGACTAGTTGTAATCTTAATTTTTCTTGTTCATGCTGCATCATAGCTCGACCCGTTTCGTGTTTATCGCCAGCAGTACTTTTGGTATCGTTTTTCGCATCGTTTGTTAAATCATTTAAACTACTAGTAATCAATAGTTTAGCATCATTTAATTTATATTGAATTGCCTGATATAATTTTAATTTTAAGACATTATTTATCATCAAATATTCTTTAATTTCATAAAAAAAATAGCCATGGATTTTCGAAATCAATTAGGGAAAATACATTCTAAATATACTTCAATAGCCATTGCTAATGAAATTGCCAATGATCCAAAAAAATTTAAAAATTTAATGGCTATTATTTTAGCTAATGAAGATATTATATCTGCAAGAGCTGCATGGGCATTGAGTTTCAGTATAGAAGCAAATCCCGATTTATTAACTCCTTACTGTTCAAAAATTATTCAATTAATCCCTTTCAAAAATTACCATCATGCGGTTAGGCGAAATATATTAAGGGTATTAAGATTCGTAAATATTCCAGCAAATTTAAAAGAGAAATTAATTGATGATTGTTTTGAATTAAGTATCAACCAGTCCGAAACCATTGCTGTTAGAGGCTTTGCTGTAGATCTAATTAAAATTAACGCCAAAGAATTTCCAGAAATTATTTCCGCATTAATTGAAGAATTATCACTTCAAATAGCTGATGCAAGCCCTGGTATTAAATCAAAAATTAGACAATTAAAACTCCTTCTTTAATCCTTCTACAATTTCAAAAACAGCTGGACAATACAAAGTATTTTGTAAAGTAATATCTACAATAGACCTAAATTGTTTATCGCCTGTATGCGGATATCCCCTACATGCTTCGGGTCTTGCTTCGTAAACACTACAATAATTATTTCCTTTTAAAAATGGACAAGGTGCGCCATTGTGAACAAAATCGCCATCTTCGTCCATATGAAGGTATTTTGTCATTAAGTCTTTTGGCTTAATTTTTAGAAACCTAGATAAACGGTGAATATCTTCTTCTTCGAAAGTTGGACTAATGGTTTTGCAACAACCTGCACAAGTCAAACAATCTATTTTTTGAAATGCTGCTTCGTGGTGTTTATCTACAATTTCTTGTAGGTCTCCTCTCCTTGTTCTTTTTAAAACTTTAAAAAAATCTTCATTTGCTGCTAGCATTTTTTTTGCTTTTCTAGCAAAAGCTTTTAAATCGATTTGCATTTCTTTATTGTATAAATTATTTAATT
>JBILIO010000026.1:0-13477 GCA_044349915.1 Sphingobacteriales bacterium
AAAGCCAAACCAGAGCGTGGTCTAATTTGTGCTTCGTAACCAATGGGTAATTCCATAAATAAACCCGTTGGAATTAATTGGCGTTGCATAGGTGCAATGCTGATGGCTTCAGTTAAATGTGCGCGTATATCTAAACCCGCTGCATGCGCTGTTTCGTAAGCAGGTAAGGCATTATTTGAGCGGTTAATGATTTTTACTTTCATGTTTAATTTCTGAAAAGCTTAAGCAAAAAAACCTAAGCGAATTTTTTATTTTTAAAATCTTCGATAAAAGCAATGGCGATGTATAAAATAAAAATGCCGGTTTGCGCTAATTGTAAAAACAGCAGATTCCCTTTGCCAATAAAGCTTTCGAGCGATCTGGCGAAAAAATAAAAAGCCAACATCAATACAAAATAAAAGAAAGCTTTGCGAATTTCGTAAGGTACCGGATAATGTTTTTGCCCCACAAAATAACAAGCCAACATCATCACAAAATAACAAGCTAGCGTAGTATAAGCCGAAGCTACAAAACCATAAATAGGAATTAAATACACGTTCAACCCAATGGTAATAATTGCACCTAAGAGCGTAAAGTAAAAACCATAATAGGTTTTATCGCCTAGTTTAAACCAAATCGATAAATTCATATAGATGCCGAAAAATAAATTCGCTAATAATAGAATGGGTACTACATGTAATCCCGAACGGTAGTTAGGGCCAATTAAAGTTTCGATAAAATTAATGTGTGTCATTACGCCTAAGAATATGGCGCAACAAGCAATCACATAATAGCGCATTACTTTGGCATAGGTTTGTTGGGCATTGCTTTCGGCGGCTACTTTAAAAAAGAAAGGTTCGGCGGCCATCCGAAACGCTTGCGTAGCTAAGGTCATAAAGATACTGAGCTTATACGCCGCATTGTAAATTCCAATTTGTGTTAAACGGCTTTCGATGGTTCCGGGTAAATAAAATTTCAATAAAATTCGGTCGAGGGTTTCGTTTACCATGCCCGCTAAACCTGCAAATAATAATGGCAATGCATAAACCAACATGGGTTTTAATTTATCCATGGCTATGCGCAATTGCACTTGCAAAATTTCTTTGTATAATAATATCAGCGTGGTAATCGATGCCAATAAATTGGCTACAAAAATATAAAATACCGAATCGGATGCTTGGTAAAATGCAACCCAAAAACTACTTGGATTTTTAGCAACATACCAAGGGCAAAAAATCAAAAAGTAAAAATTGAAAAACACATAGACTAAAATATTAGCCATGCGTATACCCGCAAATTTCTTTGGTTTATTGTCGAGTCTAATTTTAGCAAATGGAATGGCAGTTATCGCATCGATGGCTAGAATAGCCGCCAGCAAATAGACATAGCTGATTTGGTAAACACTTGTATTTAGTGTACCTGTTGCAAACCAGGTTAAAATAGGTTGCGCAAAAATGGCAATACCCGAAGAAAATAAAATGGCAATCCAGGCAACGGTAATAAATGCAGTCGAATAAATTTTGTTTTTATCTTCGGCTTGGCTGGCAAATCTAAAAAATGCGGTTTCCATTCCGAATAAAAATATAATATTGATGAAACTGATGTATGCGTAAAATTCGCCAATTACCCCGTAGTCTTGTTGGGGTAATACCCGCGTATGCAAAGGAACAAATAAATAGTTGAGCATTCTTCCTAAAATACTGCTCAAACCATAGTAGGCCGTTTGCGATGCAAGTTTTTTAAGCGAAGCCATTTATTTTTTGACTAAAAAATTATTAAAATTTTTCATTTCGGATTCGTTGTGGGTTACGGCTTCCACTACTGCGCGCTCGGGGCCTTCGTTGCACCAGTCTAAAAAAGAGTCGAGCATAAAGTCTTCGCCCTCGGCCTCGCAATACACACTGCCATCTGCTTGATTCATAATAAATCCGCTAATGCCCAATTGATCGGCAACGGCTTTAGTCGAATCGCGGTAATAAACGTCTTGTACTTTTCCAGTTACGGTAATATTGAAATGTTTTTTCATCCTTAAAAATTACGATTACCGTTTCGGCATTTGCTAAAAAGCACAAAAATTATTTTTTCGGAGCAAAATTAAACGTCATATAATATAACTGTCTTACTTCGGATTGTTTGCGGCCGGGTACCCAACGCGGCATTAGTTTAATAATGCGCAAAGCTTCGTCGTCGCAACCATAACCTAGGCCTTTAATAATTTTTGGCATTTCTATATAACCATTCGGGCCGATATAAAAACTAGCAATTACTTTTCCAGTAATTTCATTTTCTTTAGCAATGTTAGGGTAACGCAAATTAGCGGTGATAAAATCTTTGAACTCAACCGCGCCACCAACAAACATAGGCGCTTGCGTTAAGTCTTTATAAAAGGTAGTATCTACTTCAGCTTGCTTTAAAAAATATTTAGCCAAGGTATCTGGTTTTGCAAATAAAATTAATCCGGTCGAATAATTGTATTTGAAATAGGTTTTCATACTGTCGGTATAAAAAGTCCAAATGCCAGTACGTTGGTTATCGGCATAAGATCCTACTTTACTTGGCGTACCATATTTTGTATTGTAACGCGCGTAATAACCTATTTTAAAAGTACTAGCCGAATCTTTAGTGTCGTATTCTTCTACCAATACATTTAATGTTTTATGAATTACTTTTTTACGAAAAGTAGTTTGTGCAAATGCGCTCGATATACTTGCGCTCAAAATAATAAGGAATAAAAACTTTTTCAAGATCTGTATTTTTTTTATTGAATAAATTAAGAAAAACTAATGGCGGTACTATCGCCTAAATTTAAACTCTGGCTCAAACCCTTTAAAGATGCATCGTTTCCGATTAGCGAATCGAACAATACCACATCTTCTAATTGCGAAAACGAACCAATAATCGAATTTTTAATAATCGAATGATCGACATAAGTATTTTCGCCAATCGAAACATTGGGGCCAATAATCGAATTTTGTATGCGACAATTAGCCGGAATATTTACGGGTTGAATAATAATCGTATTTGGAAAATCAAAAGTTGTGACTGGATTTTTTTCTCTGCTAAGTAACATCGCATTGGTCGAAAGCAATACTTCTTTACGCCCACAATCGTACCAATCTTCTACTTTAAAAGTTTTAATTTTCGAACCCTGCTCAATCATATGCATTAAGCCATCGGTTAATTGAAACTCGTTGTAAGTTCTAATATCGTGTTGAATATTATAATCGAGTGCATTCATTAAAGCAGATGCTTCTTTGATTTTGTATAAACCCACCATGGCCATATTTGATTTTGGAATGGTTGGCTTTTCAACTAAATGTGTAATGTAACCGTCTTCGTCGGATTCTACTACCCCAAAATTACTTGGATCTTCTACTTTGCGCACCCCAACTGCCGAACAAGGTAAATCTAGCACACTGGCTAAATCGACATCAAAAATGGTATCGCCTAAAACAATTAAAATTTCGTCGGTAGGTAGGATTAAATCTTTGGCGGTCCAAATGGCGTGGCCGATGCCTTCTTTTTGCGCTTGCACTACAAATTCGTGGTGTAAATGCGGGTATTTTTCGGTAATATAAGATTGAATTTTATCGCCTAAATAGCCAATTACAAAAATAAAATCTTTGATGCCTACTTCACTTAGGCTGTCGATGATATGGCCTAAAATTGGTTTGCCTGCCACGGGCACCAAAGCCTTAGGCTGAGTGTGCGTGTGTGGTCTAAGTCTGCTACCAATGCCGGCTACTGGTATAATTGCTTTCATTTTTTATTGGAAGAAAAGGCCAGTTAAACCAGCACAATTCCTTTAGTTTATGTTCCGAAGATACAATATTTTTAGATTAGCATATAGCGTAGTTAAAATTTCTAAAAAATCGCTATTTTTAGGCCTTAAAATACCCATCCAAATAACCCTTAGCATGAAAAGAGACCTCAAAATTTTCAAATTAATTGACCAAGAATTAACACGCCAAGAAGAAGGCATCGAATTAATTGCTTCCGAAAATTTCGTGAGCACACAAGTTATGGAAGCGCAAGGTTCTTGCTTAACCAATAAATACGCCGAAGGCCTACCCGGCAAACGCTATTATGGCGGTTGCGAAATTGTCGATCAAGTAGAACAATTAGCGATTGATCGTGCAAAAGAATTATTTGGTGCTGCATGGGCCAATGTACAACCCCACTCTGGTGCGCAAGCCAATGCTGCCGTAATGCTTGCGGTATTAAATCCTGGCGATAAAATTTTAGGTTTCGATTTATCGCATGGTGGACATTTAACACATGGTTCGCCAGTAAATTTTTCGGGTAAATTATACCAGCCATCTTTTTATGGGGTCGATAAAAAAACAGGTTTAATTGATTATGCTGCTTTTGAAAAAACAGCTTTAAAAGAAAAACCAAAATTAATTATTTGTGGTGCTTCTGCTTATTCTAGAGATTGGGATTACAAACGCATGCGTAAAATGGCCGATAAAATTGGCGCTTTATTATTAGCCGATATTTCGCATCCAGCAGGTTTAATTGCCCGTGGTTTATTGAACGATCCACTTCCACATTGTCATATTGTAACCACTACTACGCATAAAACATTACGTGGCCCGCGTGGTGGACTGATTATGATGGGAAAAGATTTTCCAAATCCATGGAAAATTAAAACACCTAAAGGCGAAATTAAAATGATGTCTGCGATGCTTGATGGCGCGGTGTTTCCGGGCACGCAAGGTGGACCATTAGAACATGTGATTGCTGCTAAAGCCATTGCCTTTGGCGAAGCTTTGAGCGAAGGTTATTTCAAATATATTTTACAAGTACAAAAAAATGCCAAGGCCATGGCTAAAGCATTTAATAAAAGAGGTTACGAACTTATTTCTGGTGGCACCGATAATCATTTAATGCTGATCGATTTACGCAATAAAAATGTAACGGGTAAAGAAGCCGAAAATTCTTTGGTACTGGCCGATATTACCATCAATAAAAACATGGTGCCATTCGATGATAAATCTCCATTTGTAACTTCGGGTTTCCGTGTAGGTACTTCTGCAATTTCAACGCGTGGTTTAAAAGAAAAACACATGGATCAAATTGTTGATTTTATTGACCGCGTGTTGATGAATAAAGACAACGAAAAAATGATTGCGAAAGTAAAAAAAGAAGTGAATGCTTGGATGAAGCAATTCCCTTTATACAAATAAAAAAAATTACTCGTAGCAACCAATCGTGGAGGGGTTGCTACGATTTTTTCCATCCATATCGAATAAATAAGGAATCGCGGGGCCACCCGATAACACTTGCCCAAAGCCAATAGCAGGGCTTGTTTGCTTTAAATGATAATCTTCGTTTTCGTTGATTGCTAATGTTAAACTTGGATTCGCAAACAAAGGATCGCGGTTTAAAATATTATTGCTGTTATAGTCCGAATTACTGCTGCGCATTAAATTATTACTCAGCGTATACATCGGCAATGCCGGCGATTTATAATTGATATAGAGTTCGTCGCGCAGGTTACCCCAAATAATATTATTCGTTAAATTAAAAGTCAATCTTTCGGTATAAACCACTGAATTATATTTTAAAAAATCGGTGAGCGTTACCCCAGCAGTTTGCCTGTTGGTAAAATTATTGGTTTGCCCAAAGGTATTATGTACAATATCGTAATCGCCACCCAATTGCACAAAAAAAGCATATTGCCCACAAGCAAAAACTAAATTATTATAGGCATTAATTTTAGCATTGATACCAAAAATTCCAGTTGCCATGCTGTATTTAATAATCGAATTTTCGATTTGCAAATTGGGCTGTAAACCATATAGCGGGTAGGTTCCAACCACTACGCCATAGACTGCATTTTTAATAGTAGTATGCGAAATTTTATTATTTATACTGCCGGGTAAAAATTGTACACAACTCCATTGCCCAGGCTCGTTATAATATTCGCTTTCTCTGCGGTCGCCTTGTAAAGTAATCGAATCGGTTGCGGTACCATTCATCTCGATGGTGCCTTTGGCATAAATCACCGCATCTTTGTGTAAATAAATTTTTACACCTGGCTCAATAGTTAATTTACTTAAGCTATCTACTAAAATGCCACCGTAAATTACATAAGGTAAATCGTTGGCCCAAGTTATGTTTCCAGTTAAAATACTGTCGGAATAAAAATGAGCGTTTTGGCCGTAAGAAACTAATTGCACTTGCGCTTTTTGTTCGTTATAAGTAAACTGAATAGAATCTTCGATTAAGAAGGGGCGCTCGGTGGCATTGGCTTTGAGCGTTACTTCTACAAATACAAAAGCAGAATCATTGCCTTTTATTTCCAGGTCGGTAATGTTGTTACCTGCAATGCCATCGGCGTTTAAACGGTAAGTCGCAAAATCATTTTCGTTGGTTAATTTAATGCTCGAAATATTAATGGCATTTTTATTTTTATTATAAATCACAAAGCGTTTGGTAACACTACCAACCGTGGTAAAAACGGTATCAAATAAAACAGTGTCTTTAGAAAAAGTAATTTTAGCCGAAGGGTCGGTGGTAATGAGCTGCTCTGGCTTACAAGCAAAAAATAAAATCGCCAGTAATAAAAAAGAGAAAAATTTGGTCATTTTATTCATTAGGCAAATATAATTTTTTTGTGTTTAAGCCGATGCAATTACCTGCAAGCTTTTTAAGTCTTTTGCAATTAAATTAATACCGGGCTTGCTGCCAATTTTAAAAGCACCCAATTGCTGCTCGAGGCCTAAAAATGCCGCGCCATTTAGCGTTGCCCATTTTAATAGCTCGGCCAAAGGTATTTGCGGATAAGCCGCCCGAATGGTGTTTATTTCGGATAACATAGACAAGCTATGGTTCGAAGCTAAACTATCGGTGCCCAAACAAATGTTTGCGCCAGCTGCTTGTAAGAACGCAATATCGGGTAGTTTATTTTCGATGAATAGATTCGCATTGGCACAAATCACATAATAAATTTCGTTAGCAGAATTTTTTGCAAGTTGCATATCTGCGGGAGACATAAATGTATTGTGCACCAATCCCATTTTTTTGGATTGAAATAAATGAATATAGGCTGCAAGCGAAGAATCAAATCCGGCTTTGAAATGCGAAATATCGATACCAAAATTTTCGTACAAGCGCGTAAAATCGCCGCCAGCCGTTTGCATAAAAATATTTTCTGCGGCAGATTCTTGATTATGAATACTGATGGTTTGATTGTTAGGCAAATCATTAATTAATTCCATCAGCTTGCTCGAAACCGAATAAGGCGCATGCGGTACAATGCTCGAATTACTTAGGCTTGCAGCGGATTGCATTTGCAATACATCCGAAATAATTTTATCGGCCGCCGCCGGATTAAATCCAATGACTTCAAAAAAAGTATGGTAAAAAATTGTAGAATCTTTTTTAGCCGCAAAAGAAAAAGTACTGTTGGCAATATCGCCTACTGCTACAATTCCTTGGGCTTGCATGTACGCATCGGCTTTTAAAGCTGCCGCTATAATTTCTTCTTCCGAAAAACTATTGCGCTTAGTTTGTACCCCTAAAATAAAATCGACAATGCCGGTATGCTCGGGCAATACATTTTGCAAATGAGATAATTCTAAATGACAATGGCTATTGATAAAACCAGGCGCTAAATAGCCGTCTAATACTTCAACCTCCATTAATCCGTCGGCATTAGGCAAAATGGCTTCAATTACTCCCGCATCATTCAAAACCAATACCCCATTGTTTATTGGGCTTTGGTTCATCGGAAAGAGTATATCGGCCGTAATTTTACGCATGCCCAAAGATAAATTCTAAATCCAAATTGTTATAACTAATTTTACGCCGTGGAAAATCAAATAATTAAGCAAGATATTAGGGCGCTGAGCCTGCCGTCATTGAAAGAAGCCTTTGTAAATATGGGCGAAAAGCCCTTTAGGGCGCAGCAAGTGTACGAATGGCTTTGGAAAAAATCGGCGCGCTCGTTTGAGAGCATGAGTAATTTATCGAAAGAATTGCGCACGCAGCTCGAGCAACATTATGTTATCAACGCCGTCAGCATACAAAGTTACCAGAAAAGCAAAGACCGCACCATTAAAAATGGCTTTCTCTTGGCCGATGGCAATTTAGTAGAAGGCGTCTTGATTCCAAATACCGACCGCATGACGGCTTGCGTATCGTCGCAAGTTGGATGTAGTTTAACTTGTAAATTTTGCGCTACAGGTTATATGGATCGCAAAAGAAATTTAAATGCCGACGAAATTTACGATCAAGTGGTTTTATTAAACGAACAATCCACTTCGTTTTACGACAGACCGCTCACCAATATTGTATACATGGGCATGGGCGAACCGCTCTTAAATTATGCCAACGTTTTGCAATCGATTGATCGCATTACGGCTGAAGACGGATTGAATATGTCTTATAAAAGAATTACGGTAAGTACTGCCGGCATTGCTAAAATGATTCGCAAATTGGGCGAAGACGAAGTGAAATTTAATTTGGCTTTATCGCTGCATGCAGCTAACGATGCCAAGCGAAATGAAATCATGCCGATCAACGAGAGCAATACTTTAGAAGCTCTTGCCGATGCTTTAAAATATTATTACGAAAAAACACAAAACCCGGTAACCTACGAATACATTATATTTAGCGGGGTGAATGATGAAATTGAAGATGCCCGCGAATTAGTTGAATTTTGTGCGCACATTCCTTGTAAAGTAAATATCATTGAATACAATCCCATTGCACTGGCCGAATACATCAATGCCCAAGAAGATAAAGTAGAATCATTTGCCGATTATTTAAGACGCAATGGCGTAATCACAAATATTCGCCGAAGCAGAGGAAAAGATATTGATGCCGCTTGCGGACAATTGGCTATTAAAGAACGCGCACCTAAAGCAAACGATTAAGTTTAATATATGCAGTTGAGTAGCGCTGTTGCGCTACTTAAATTTGTGCATGTTTTTGCTTTTTCAATATTTACAAAATTTCTCGGAATTACTCTACCCCAAATTGTGTGGCGGTTGCGGTAATCATTTATACGAAAACGAAGAGGTGGTTTGTGTGTATTGCAGAGCCAGCTTGCCTTTGAGCGGCGAATATGATTTTGAAAACAATGCCAGTGAAAAACTTTTTTGGGGCAAAGTAGCTATTACTGCCGCCGCTAGTTTTTTATTCTTTCAGAAAAAATCGAGCACGCAACATTTATTGCATCAACTCAAATACCAACAAAAAGAAATTATTGGCGAATGGCTTGGAGAACAATTTGCTTATAGCTTGCAAAGCAAAGGGCGCTTTGCTGCTGTCGAAATAATCATTCCTGTTCCTTTGCATCCATCGCGCATTAAGTTTAGAGGCTTCAACCAATGCGATGCCATTGCCCGCGGCATGGCTAGCGTTTTGCAAATTCCAATTGCCAATGGTATTTTAATTAGGAGTGTCGCTACGCAAAGTCAAACTAAAAAAAATAGGTTTCAGCGCTTCGAAAATATGAATAGTGTTTTTGATGTTGCGCTTGCGGACGGCATAAAAGGCAAGCATGTTTTATTACTAGACGATGTACTCACTACTGGCGCTACGCTTGTTAGTGCCGCTCAAGTTTTAGCCAAAGCTGGGGTGCAACATATTTATATTGGAGCGATTGCAAAGGCTTAATTTTTAAAAAATGATAAAAAAGATGATAAATAAAGAAATTATGTACAATATTATGTACATTTGGGAGTACATAAAAAATGAACATATGAAAGCGGTATCTATCACCACCCTACGAAGTAAAATCAAATACTTTATTGATATGGTTAGTGAATCTTCTGAAGTTATCATTATCCCTAGAAATAAGGAAGATGATGCCGTTGTTTTAATGTCAATCAAAGAATATAATTCACTTACGGAAACTAGTTATTTGTTATCAACAGAGGCTAATCGTAATAGGTTGCAAACATCAATCGAACAAATCGAAAACAAGCAGACTATTTCATATAAAGAAATCGAGAAGGCTATTCAAAAAATTAAAAAATGACCATAGAGTTTTCGTTAAATGCTTGGGAAGATTTGTCGTTTTGGATCAGAGAAGATTTTAGTAAAGTTGAAAAAATAAAAGAATTAATCAACGCGATTACTAAATCCCCTTTTGTTGGAATCGGAAAACCAGAACCACTTAAACAAAACCTAAAAGGTTATTGGTCGAGAAGAATAAACGATGAACATCGATTGGTTTATAAAATCAGTGGTGATAGCCGAAAGACCCAAGTGTGTTACATCTTGAGTTGTCGATTCCATTATTAATAAACCTCTCTAACAGCTGCAGCAATAGCCTCTGCGTCGTAGCCGCATTCTTTCCAGAGTTCGGGTTGCTCGCCGTGCTCGATGTATTGATCGGGAATACCTAAGCGTTTCACGATGGCGTTTAATTGGTGGTCTGCCATAAATTCTAATACCGCAGAACCTACGCCGCCTTGTAAGCAACCATCTTCTACGGTAATAACATGGCTATAGTTTTCGAATACTTCGCGCAACATTTTTTCGTCTAATGGTTTAGCGAATCGTAAATCGTAATGTGCTGGAAATATATTTTCTTTGGCTAATTGTTCGCAGGCTTCTACTGCAAAATTTCCTGGGTGGCCTAAAGTTAAGATGGCTACTTTTTCTCCCTCTTTAATTTTGCGCCCTTGGCCAACTGGTAAAATTTCTAATGGTGTTTTCCAATCTACCATTACGCCGTTTCCTCTAGGATAGCGAATGGTAAAGGCTCCCATGTTATCTTGCGATGCAGTGAACATTAAATTACGCAACTCTTGTTCGTTCATTGGTGCAGCAATTGTCATTTTTGGAATGCAACGCATGTACGCAATATCGTAAGCGCCATGGTGTGTTGGACCATCGGCTCCTGCTAAACCTGCGCGGTCTAAACAAAATACCACATTCAAATTTTGCAAAGCTACATCGTGCAATACTTGATCGTAAGCACGCTGCATAAACGAAGAATAAATATTACAAAAAGGAATTAAACCTTGCGTAGCCAAACCTGCCGAAAAAGTAACCGCATGTTGTTCTGCAATGCCCACGTCGAAAGCCCTGTCTGGCATGGCTTTCATCATGATGTTTAAAGAACTTCCACTCGGCATAGCCGGCGTTACACCCATAATTTTATCGTTGGCTTGCGCCATTTCTAACAGCGTATTACCAAATACATCTTGGTATTTAGGTGGCTGCGGCGTAGTCGAAGTACTCTTTTTTATTTCGCCGGTAATTTTATCGAACAAACCTGGCGCATGCCATTTGGTTTGATCTTGCTCGGCCAGTGCATAGCCTTTTCCTTTAACGGTTAAACAATGTAAAATTTTCGGGCCGGGTATGTCTTTTAAATCTGATAATACTTTTACTAAATGATCTACATCATGTCCATCTACTGGACCAAAATATCTGAAATTTAAGGCTTCAAATAAATTACTTTGCTTAAGTAAAGCACCCTTTAAACTTTTCTCTACTTTCTTTACAATTTCTTGTGCATTGGGGCCAAACTTGCTTACCAAGCCTAATAATTTCCAAACATCTTCGCGCACTTTATTGTAGGTATGCGAAGTGGTAATGTCTGTTAAATATTCTTTGAGCGCGCCAACGTTTGGGTCTATCGACATGCAGTTGTCGTTTAATATCACTAATAAATTAGCGCCCGAAACCCCTGCATGGTTCATCGCTTCAAAAGCCATTCCAGCTGTCATGGCGCCATCGCCAATTACCGCAATGTGCTGACGGTTTTTATCGCCTTTGTATTGAGATGCTACGGCCATACCTAATGCTGCCGAAATAGAAGTAGAAGAATGTCCTACACCAAAAGTATCGTATTCACTTTCGGAGCGTTTCGGAAATCCACTAATGCCTTTATAAATTCTGTTAGTATGAAATACGTCTTTGCGGCCTGTTAATATTTTATGACCATAAGCCTGATGCCCCACATCCCAAACCAATTGATCTGTTGGGGTATTGAATACATAATGTAAAGCGGTGGTGAGTTCGACTACCCCTAAACTGGCTCCAAAATGTCCGCCATTCACCGATACTTGATCGATAATGGTTTGACGCAGTTCTTCGCAAAACGCTTTTAACTGTGTTTCAGGCAGTTTGCGTAAATCGGAAGGGGAATTGATATGGGGAATTAAATTCATGTATCGCGCTTGCCAACTATATTAGGCTAATAAGGTAAAATACGGCAAATTGTTTTAAAATTCCAATAAATTTCCAATCGGCTTGCTAAAAATTTACTATTTTCGTGGCTTATGAATTGGATAAAAGAAAAGTTTGCCATTAGACTCCCACAGTTCGAAGGGCCTTTCGACTTGTTGCTCTTTTTTATTGAGCGCGACGAGTTAGATATTTACGACATTCCAATTGCCCAAATCACCAATGATTTTCTTCGTTATATCGAAGAAATGACTACCCTAAACATTGAGCTAGCCAGCGAATTTATTTTAGTAGCGGCTCGTTTAATGCAAATCAAAGCGCGCATGTTGTTGCCTCGTCCAGAAATAGACGCAGAAGGTAACGAAGTAGATCCGCGAAAAGATTTGATCCAAAAATTATTGGAGTATAAACTTTTTAAAGAGGCTTCGCTTGATTTAGAATACTTACAAGAAGAAAGAACCAAACAATTTAGAAAAGGAAATTTCAGTACCGATTTTAAATTGGTGCGCGAAAGCGCGAGTCAAGAAGACGAATTGCAAACTTTAGATTTGTATCGTTTGCTTACGGTGTATCATAAAGTCTGGAACAGATTCCACAATAAACCCGAAGAAGTAAAACATACTGTTGTTCAATATCCTTATTCTATTGAAGAACAAAAAAATTATGTGAGCCGTTTATTATTGAGTAACGAAAAATTAAATTTCGAAACTATTTTAAAAGAAAGTAAAGACCGCGTACAATTAGTGTATTCTTTCTTAGCGATTTTAGAAATGTTGCAACAAGAAATGATCGATATTCAAGTTGGCTTGGGCTTCAATAATTTCTGGGTATCGAGGCGCGAAGCTGGTGCAGAGCCTGCTTATTATGGCGACGAAAAAGAATCTTAATATTCTAAATACAAATTTGCCTTTTATTTTTGGTTATTATTTTAAAAATGGACTTATTGCATGGTTATCGTATTAAGATTTTAACCTAGCTTTCTCATCATCAGTAAACTCAAAACCCTTGGCTTCAATATACTTCTTAATCATCAGATTAGTTTTCTCCTGGTTTTTAAGGATAGTATTTATTTTCCAATACCAGAGGAAAAAACCTCTAAGTATAATGAAAATAATTACAACAACCACTAATAGGAACGTTATAGTCCATAGAGTTCTAATTAGCTCAGCTAAAGCAGGTGGCATTAATGGTGGATTCACAGATTTTTAATTTATGTTTATAATTTTTTAATTACACTTCAATTTTTTTATAAAAGCCCCTCCATTTACATTCGAAAAAATAGTTTAATAGATGCTGGGCAACTTTTAAATTGTCAAAAGGGATGGTTTTTTAATTCTTCGTT
>JBILIO010000178.1:0-3544 GCA_044349915.1 Sphingobacteriales bacterium
AATCCAGATTGGGTTGATTTAGCCAATACCATCTTAAAAGAACCCATATTAGGCGTATCCTTATTAAAAACACCTATCATACAACAAGCAAATTATAGATTTAACTAAGAAATATTTTATCAGCTGCTATTTTAGTATATTTAATATTGATTCAATATTAATTTCTAATTAAGCATGAGAAAAATTTCTTCATTCGGTTATTTATTGGCATTTGTATTACCTGTATTGGTCATCTTTTCTATGCGTTTAGGTGACAGCTATTTATTGATGCCTGCTGCTTTTGTATTTATAGGTTTTCCAATCTTAGATTATTTGATTGGTACCGATACCAGTAATATCAGCAGCGCATTCGAAGCAAAATACTTAAACAATATTTATTATAAATTACTCTTGTATACCTGGGCCCTAGTTCAAACCATGGTATTTTTCTATTCATGTTATTATATCAACACCCATTCATTAAGCGGCATAGCATGGATTGGGATGGCTTTAAATGGAATGATCATTTCTGGTGGAATAGGTATTACTGTTGCACATGAGTTGGGTCATAAGAAAAATAAATTCGATAGAATCATGTCGAAGATTTTATTGATGCAAGTTTTTTATGGTCATTTTTATATTGAGCACAATAGGGGACACCATGTAAATGTTAGCACACCAACAGATCCATCGAGTGCAAAAAAAGGCCAAACATTTTATGCATTTTTAATACAATCTATTTTTGGAGGTATCAAAAGCGCATGGGAATTAGAAAAACAGCGCTTAATCATAAAAAAGCAAGCTGTTTTTTCGTGGCATAACGAAGCCTTAAGATTATGGTTTTTCAGTCTCTTGTTATTTACTAGCATCGTTTATATTTCCTCCAATTCTTTAGGTTATTTCCATTATGACTTGTTGATATATTTATTAGCCCAAAGTTTATTAGCTATAATTGTATTAGAAGGTGCCAATTATATAGAGCATTATGGCATACAGCGTAAATTATTAGCCGATGGAAAATATGAAAAAGTAAATCCTACACATAGCTGGAATACCAATCATATCATGAGTAATTTTTTATTGTTTCAATTACAAAGACATTCTGACCATCATAAAACTGCCAGTAAACCTTATCAATTACTTAGTCAGTATGAAGATAGCCCACAATTGCCCAATGGCTATCCGGCTATGTTTTTACTAGCTTTAATACCTACTTTGTGGTTTAAAGTAATGCATCCAAAATTAAAAAACTGGGAAGAGTCCATCCAAAAATATGCAAGCAACTAAAATTCAATCCGAATTTATTTCCAGTTCTATAACTGATTTAACTGAACAAGAACAAGCATTGGTGCAGGCATGTAAAAATGCATCCGAAAATGCTTATGCGCCTTATTCAAATTTTCATGTTGGTGCAAGTTTGTTAATAGAAGATGGCGAAATTATTTTAGGAAACAACCAGGAAAACGCTGCATTCCCTAGTGGGCTTTGCGCAGAGCGGGTTGCCTTGTTTCATTTTGGTGCAAGAAATTCTAAAAAGCAAATCAAAACCATTGCCATTTGCGCTCAAACAGAAGGTGAATTTACCCAAGAATTTATTGTTCCTTGCGGTGGATGTTTACAAGTTTTGAGCGAATTTCAGCTGAAGCAAAAAGATAAAATCAAGGTGATTTTATATCGAAGAGATGGGGAAACGATGATAGGTGATGGTATTGAAAATTTTCTACCCTTACAATTTGTGTTAAAAAGCAAGGGTAGAAAATAATCGAATTAATAGCCTATGGCAACCGCGTCGGTAATATCCGAACCAACGTGTTTTCTTAAAATTTCTTTATATTCGTCGGTACCAGGAAAGCCCAATCCACTATCAAAAAATTCGTTGAAAGCACTTTGCCAATCACTTGCTTTATTAAAGATGAAGGCGAAGTTTTCTGAATTAGCACCTGGTATGCGGTGCATTTTTAAAGGTTTGCTGTCTTTTTGTAAAGATGCCCAATAAGTAATTAAATCTACATAGCCGAAATATTTTTCGCCACTACTAATTTTTTCAATCACTATTTGAGGCGATTCTACTAATTCAATTTTTAAATCAGGAAAATAATTTTCTTTTATTTGACTAATTAGTTTTTCGTGGTTAGAGTTTTTTACAATTACCGCTGTTAAACCTGCAAACTCTTTAGAAATGCTTCTTACATCGGTTAAGCTTAACCTAGATACGCCAGAAATTAAAATGGGTTTATTCCTTAAATAAGGAGAAGAAAATTTAATATCTCTTGCTCTGTCTGAAGATACTGTAACAGAACCCGCACCAATAGAGGTTGTTTTTTTGTTTTTTACATTTTCGTAAAACTTAGCAAAATCGTCGTAAACATCGTATTTAATGGTTAACTCAATGCCTTTCTTAGTATATAACCACTCCGAAAAAGCTTTGATTAAATCTATTTCAATACCCGTTAATTCACCTTTTTCGTTTGAATAGGCGTAAGGGTAATTATTTAAATAAGCTACTGTTAAATTGCCTTTTTTGCTCGACCATGCATTAGCATAAGTTTCTACTTGGGCATTAGCTGCAATACTTGAAAACAAGATTATTGCACATAAATAAAGGATTTTTCTCATAATTGAATATAGGGTTTAGCAATCTTAAATATAATCAACAATTTTCATATTTAAATATTTTTATAAATACTTCATTTAATTGTAAGCAATTTAGATTGATTATAAGACATATATGCCATTTTTTGGAAATATTAAGCATTTGTAAAGGTTTTTTTACCAAAATAAATGCCGAATAAGCAATATATTAGCTCCATATATATAAAAATTTATGTTGAAAAAACTACTTGTATTGTTAACTATTTCTGGAATAGGATTGGTTGCAAAAGCGCAGGAAAAGTTACCAGATAACTTTTTCATGAAAAAATTAAATAATGGAATGGAAATTTTAGTCATCGAAGATGCTAATGTTCCATTAGCAACCATCGAAATTTGTGTTAAAAATGGTGCTTACACAGAAGATGCGGAATATAATGGCTTGAGTCATTTATACGAACACATGTTTTTTAAAGCAAACAAAACTTATCCATCTCAAAAAGCTTTTTTAGATAGGGTGAACGAATTAGGTATATCTTTTAATGGTACCACATCAGACGAACGCGTAAATTACTTTTTTACTTTAAGCAAAGATAAATTGGCCGAAGGTATTGATTTTATGAATAGCGCAATCCGTTACCCACTATTCGATACAGCCGAAATGAGAAGAGAAAACCCAGTAGTTGCTGGCGAGTTTCAACGCGCCGAATCGAATCCATTTTTTACTTTAATGGACAAAAGCAACAGAGAAGTTTGGCAAGATAATTACAGTAGAAAAAATCCAATCGGAGATTATAAAATTATTTATTCTGCTACTACAGAAAAAATGAATGTGATCAAAAATAAATATTACTGGCCGAATAATTCTTTATTGGCTGTATGCGGAGATGTAGATCACAACAAAGTTTTCGAACAAATTGAACAAAAAATGGGGGATTGGCAACCATCTGGTTTTGATCCATTCGAGAAATATCCA
>JBILIO010000027.1:0-13117 GCA_044349915.1 Sphingobacteriales bacterium
AACCAATTGCTTGACCAGCTGTAATAAAAATGGTTAAGTATCTAGTAATTTGATTAACTTTTTTTCTACCGCTTTCGCCTTCTTTTTGTAAACGTTGGAAGTATGGAATCACAATTCCAAACAACTGTACTACAATGGAAGCAGAGATATACGGCATTACACCTAAAGCAAATACAGAGGCACGAGAAAACGAACCTCCAGCAAACATATTTAATAAGCCTAAAATACCGTCTTGCGTTTTTGTTTCTATTAGCGTAGGATCAACTCCTGGCAATACAATAAAAGAACCTACACGGTAAATTAATAACAAAAGAATTGTATTGATAATACGAACTCTTAAGTCTTCGATTTTAAAAATATTAGTTAATGTAGCTATAAATCTCTTCATGAATTTAGATAGTTACAGTTGATCCACCTAGTGCTTCGATTGCTGCTTTTGCAGTTGCAGTAAATGCATGTGCTTTAACTTCAATTTTCGCTTTTAATTCTCCACGACCTAAAATTTTAACTAAATCATTTTTAGATGCAAGACCATGTGATCTTAAAACTTCTAAATCAATTACGGTTAAATTATATTTTTCGATCAAACCTTGTAAAACATCTAGGTTAATACCTGTATGCTCTATGCGGTTAATATTTTTGAATCCAAACTTAGGAATACGACGTTGTAATGGCATTTGACCACCTTCGAAACCAACCTTAGTTGAATTTCCTGAACGAGATCCAGCACCTTTATGTCCACGTGTTGAGGTTCCGCCTCTTCCTGATCCTGTTCCTCTACCAATACGCTTGCTGCTTTTTACTGCCCCTATAGCTGGTTTTAAATTATTTAATTTCATTTTCGTTGAATCTATGCCTAATGGCTAAAACAATTAACTATTTTCTACTTTGATCAGATGATTAACTTTTGCAACCATTCCTAAAATCTGAGGAGTTGCTTCTACTTCAACAGTCTGATTCATTTTTCTTAAACCTAAAGCAAACATTGTTTTCTTTTGTCTAAGGCTTCTGTCTATGACACTTTTGGTCTGTGTAATTTTTATCTTCGACATAATTTCTTAACCGTTAAATACTTTATTTAAAGAAACACCTCTATGCTGTGCTACGGTAATTGCATCTCTCATTTGAGCTAATGCAGCTACTGTTGCTTTTACCACGTTATGTGGGTTTGAAGAACCTTTTGACTTAGCCAAAACGTCTGTAACTCCAGCGCTTTCTAATACTGCACGCATTGCACCACCTGCAATTACACCTGTTCCGTGTGAAGCTGGTTTCAAGAATACGTATCCACCAGAATATTTACCATATTGCTCGTGAGGTACAGTACCTTTGTGAATTGGCACTTTTATTAAATTCTTTTTCGCGTCGTCGATACCTTTAGCAATCGCTTCTGTTACTTCTTTCGCTTTTCCTAAACCAAATCCTACTACACCGTTTTCATCTCCAACCACAACGATTGCAGAAAAACTGAATGTACGACCACCTTTAGTAACTTTAGCTACACGCTGAATACTTACTAATTTGTCTTTTAATTCAATATCAGTAGTTTTTACTCTTTTTATATTTGCTGTTGACATTTTCTGATTTTTAGAATTGTAAACCACCTTCTCTAGCACCTTCTGCTAAAGATTTAATTCTACCGTGATATAAATAACCGTTTCTGTCGAAAACAACTTTTTCTATACCAGCAGCTTTTGCTTTTTCTGCAATTAACATACCTACCGCTTTTGATTGGTCAACTTTGTTCAAGTCTGCAGCTACTGCGTTTTTCGCGCTAGATGCAAATGCTAAAGTTTTTCCGTTTAAATCATCAATTACTTGAGCGTAAATTGCTTTATTACTTCTGTACACAGAAAGTCTAGGCATTTCAGGTGTACCACTGATGGCAATTCTGATACCTTTTTTAATTCTTAATCTTCTTGAAGACTTATTTTTTCCCATGACTCTTCTTAATTATTTTTTAGCTGCTGACTTACCTGCTTTTCTTCTCAACACCTCACCAGCAAATTTGATACCTTTACCTTTGTATGGTTCTGGAGCTCTTAAAGATCTAATCTTAGCGGCAACTTGACCAATTAACTGCTTGTCTATACTTTCTAAAATAATAGTTGGGTTTTGCCCTTTTTCTGCAGTTGTAGTAACTTTAATTTCTTGTGGTAATTCGAACACAAAATGGTGAGAATAACCTAATACCATATCCAAAGTATTTCCTTGGTTGGTAGCACGGTAACCTACACCTACTAATTCTTGCGTTACTTTATAACCTTGCGTTACTCCAACAACCATGTTATTTACTAGAGAGCGGTATAAACCATGCAATGCTTTATGTCTCTTTTGTTCAGTAGGACGAGCAACAATAATTTGTCCCTCTTCTACTTTAACAATGATATCTTTATCTACTGCTTGCGTTAATGATCCTTTAGGACCTTTAACAGTTACTACATTTTCAGGAGAAACTGTTAATTCTACGCCTTGTGGCAAGGCTATAGGTAATTTTCCAATTCTTGACATTTTTTCGTCCTCCTAATTAATATATGTAACATAATACTTCGCCACCAACATTTTGAAGTCTTGCTTCTTTGTCAGACATCACACCTTTTGAGGTAGAGATGATTGCGATTCCTAAACCATTCAATACTCTTGGCATCGTTGCGGTACCAGAATATGATCTTAAACCAGGTTTACTGATTCTTTGGAGTTTCCTGATTGCCGAAGTTTTAGTAATCGGATGGTATTTTAAAGCAATTTTAATGCTGCTGTCAATACCTGCATCCTCAAACTTGTAATTCGCAATATATCCTTTATCAAAAAGCACTTTCGTGATTTCCTTTTTGATATTAGATGCAGGAATTTCGACAACCCGATGGTTGGCCTTAATGGCATTCCTTACTCTTGTAAGATAATCTGCTATTGGATCTGTAGTCATTTTATTTTTAATTCTACTTAATTAATTTCAATTTTTAGCGGAGGGCAAAGATATGAATATTTTTGACCTATACCTATAATTTGTTCCTTTTTATTGCTTACCAGCTAGATTTTGTCACTCCTGGGATCTTTCCAGCTAATGCCATTTCTCTAAAAGTAACCCTTGAGATACCAAATTGACGCATATAACCTCTTGGACGACCAGTCAATTTACAACGGTTGTGTAAACGAACAGGGCTAGAGTTTTTTGGCAATTTATCTAATCCTTGGAAATCTCCGGCAGCTTTCAAATCAGCTCTTTTTTGAGCGTATTTATCTACTAATCTCTGACGCTTCGCTTCGCGAGCTTTTAAACCTTCTTTAGCCATTTTACTTAGTTATTATTTTGATTTTTAAATGGTAAACCAAATTCTTTTAATAATTCTAAAGCTTCTTTATCTGTTTCCGCATTGGTAACGAATGTAATATCCATACCTGTGATCTTATTGATTTTATCAATGTCAATCTCTGGGAAGATGATTTGCTCAGTAACTCCTAAAGTGTAGTTACCGCGTCCATCAAAACCTTTATCGTTGATACCTTTGAAATCACGGATACGAGGTAAAGCAACAGAGATTAATCTGTCTAGAAACTCATACATTTGATTATCACGAAGTGTTACACGAACACCAACTGGTACAGCTTTACGCAATTTAAAGTTCGAAATATCTTTCTTTGATTTGGTTGCAACTGCACGTTGACCAGTAACCAATGTTATTTCCTCAATTGCGTTGTCAATTAATTTTTTATCTGAAACGGCAGCACCAACACCTTGGTTGATACAGATTTTCATCAATTTCGGTACTTGCATAATGCTTTTGTACTGAAATTTTTCTTTCAAAGAAGAAATGATTTCTTTTTTGTAAGCCGCTTTTAATCTTGGTTCGTAAGCCATTATTTTATCACCTCCCCTGATTTTTTTGCAAATCTTTCTAATTTTCCTTCTGCGTTTGCTTTTCTTCCAACTCTAGTAGTTTTACCAGATGCAGGATCTATTAGCATTACATTAGAAACGTTTACTGGAGCTTCCATTTTTACGATTCCACCTTCTGTATTTTTTGCATTTGGTTTAGTATGTTTAGATACCATGTTGATGCCTTCTACAATAACGGTGTTTTTCGCTAAGCTCACACTTAATACTTTTCCTGATTGACCTTTAGAATCTCCAGCGATAACTTTTACATTATCCCCTTTACGGATTTTCAATTTAGTCTGTGTGTTATATTTTCTTTCCATGATTATAATACCTCCGGTGCTAATGAAACAATTTTCATGAATTGTTTTTCACGCAACTCTCTAGCTACTGGGCCAAAAATACGTGTACCTCTTGGTTCGTCGTTTGCATTTAATAACACGGCTGCGTTATCATCGAAACGAATATAAGAACCATCTTTACGACGTACTTCTTTTTTAGTCCTAACAATTACTGCTTTAGAAACTGTTCCTTTCTTGATATTTCCAGAAGGAATTGCATGTTTTACAGTAACAACGATCTTATCGCCTACTGATGCGTATCTCTTACCTGTTCCACCTAATACACGGATGCATAATACTTCTTTTGCTCCGCTATTATCTGCTACTGTAAGTCTTGATTCTTGCTGTATCATGATTATTTAGCCCTTTCTAAAATTTCAACTACTCTCCAACGCTTGTTTTTACTAAGCGGACGAACTTCCATAATGCTAACCGTATCACCGATATTGCATTCGTTTTTCTCGTCATGAGCCATAAATTTGTTCGTAGTTTTTACGAACTTACCATAGATCGGGTGTTTCACCTTACGCTCGATAGCTACTGTAACAGATTTCTCCATTTTGTTGCTAACCACTTGCCCGATTCTCGTTTTTCTTAATTTTCTTGTTTCTTCCATTTCCTGAGACATTTTACAAAATTATTCTGCGCTAGTTGTTAACTCGCGTTGTTTCAATTCTGTATTTAATTGAGCGATTGTTTTTCTTAAAGTACGAATGACCATTGGGTTTTCAACAGCTGATACAGCATGGCTGAATTTCAACTTAGTTAAGTTCCCCTTTTCTTCTTGTATCCTTACTTTAATCTCTTCTAATGAGAGTTCTTTTATTTCTGCGTATTTCATCTCTTTTTGTTTTTATTTCAGCGGGAATCCTGAGCCAAGATTCCATGAATTGCTAATTATGCTTCTGTATAATCTCTTCTTACGACAAACTTAGTTGCAACCGGAAGCTTTTGTGCAGCAAGGCGTAACGCCTCTTTTGCAACTTCCAATGTAACACCTTCTGCTTCGAAAATCATGCGTCCAGGTTTAACAACTGCCACCCAATATTCTGGAGCACCTTTACCTTTACCCATACGTACTTCAGCTGGTTTTTTAGTTACTGGTTTGTCTGGGAAGATACGGATCCAAACTTGACCCTCTCTTTTCATGAAACGTGTAACTGCAATACGAGCCGCTTCAATTTGACGACTTGTAATCCAGCAATCTTCTAACGATTTGATTCCGAATGAACCGAATGCAAGCGTAGCACCTCTTTTGGCGTTACCTTTCATTCTGCCCTTCTGCATCTTTCTAAATTTCGTTCTTTTTGGTTGTAACATAACTTTACCTTTTTATTCCCTTTAAGAATCCTCTAATTATTTACTATTAGTTCTTTTTGTTGCACCGCCTCTGTTTCCAGCTGCTCCACCACCTCTTCTATCACCAGAACCTCTATTATCGCGTTTGTCGCCACCTCTATTATCTCTTCTATCTGGACGATCGCCGCCAGCACCACCTTCTGTTCTAGATTTAGTATTTGCTGAAGATCCAATGTTTGGAGAAAGATCACGCTTACCGTAAACTTCACCTTTACAAATCCACACTTTAATACCAATCTTTCCATAAGTAGTCAAAGCTTCTGCTAATGCATAGTCAATGTCTGCTCTTAAAGTATGCAAAGGCACTCTTCCGTCTTTATATTGTTCGCTACGAGCCATCTCTGCTCCACCTAAACGACCAGAAGTCATGATTTTGATACCTTCAGCGCCCATACGCATGGTAGATGCAATTGATGTTTTCATTGCACGACGGAAAGAGATTCTTGCCTCTAATTGTTTTGCAACGCCATCTGCTACTAACTGTGCATCTAATTCTGGACGTTTTATTTCGAAGATGTTAATTTGAACATCTTTTTTGGTAATTTTCTTTAACTCTTCTTTGATCTTATCCACTTCTTGTCCGCCTTTACCGATAACGATACCTGGACGTGCAGTGTGAATGGTAATGGTGATGCGTTTTAAAGTACGCTCAATTACGATCTTAGCAATACCTCCCTTGGAGATACGAGCCATAATATATTTACGAATCTTTTCGTCTTCAACTAATTTATCAGCATAGTGATTTCCACCGAACCAATTAGAATCCCAACCTTTAATGATTCCTAATCTATATCCTATTGGATTTACTTTTTGTCCCATTTCTAATTAGTTCTTGGTTTCTGATATTTTACTGTCTACAACTAATGTCACGTGATTTGATCTTTTACGGATACGGTGACCTCTTCCTTGCGGAGCAGGGCGTAATCTTTTCAATTGACGACCACCGTCAACCATAATAGATTTCACATACAATTCGCTTTCTTCCATACGAACACCTTCGTTTTTTGCTTGCCAATTAGCAATAGCAGAAAGCAAAAGTTTCTCCACGCGTTGTGAAGCTTCTTTAGTGTTGTACTTTAGAATATGTAAAGCATTTTCTACTTTTTGTCCTCTGATTAAATCTACAACCAAACGCATTTTACGTGGTGAGGTTGGACAATCATTTAATTTTGCGATAGCTTCCATGTTACTTCTTATTTCTTTTTATCACCTGAATGTCCTCTGAATGTACGGGTTGGGGAGAATTCTCCTAACTTATGTCCAACCATGTTTTCAGTTACGTAAACAGGAATAAATTTATTACCATTATGAACTGCAAATGTATGTCCCACAAAATCTGGTGAGATCATTGATCTTCTTGACCAAGTTTTAATTACTGATTTCTTGCTAGCGTCGTTCATAACAACCACTTTTTTCTCAAGATTAAAATCAATATAAGGTCCTTTTTTAAGTGAACGAGCCATTATTTCTTCCTTCTTTCAATGATGTAACGATTCGATGATTTCTTTTTGTAGCGAGTTTTGTAACCTTTCGCTAACACACCTGTTCTAGAACGTGGGTGACCTCCTGAAGCTCTACCTTCACCACCACCCATAGGGTGATCGACTGGGTTCATCGCTACTGGTCTCGTTCTTGGACGGCGACCCAACCAACGGTTTCTTCCTGCTTTTCCTAATCTTTCGATTTGGTGATCAGAATTGGAAGATTTTCCGATAGTTGCAATACACTCTGATAAAATCATACGAGTTTCACCTGAAGGCATTTTAATAATCGCATACTTACCGTCACGCGCTGCTAATTGAGCGTATGTACCAGCACCTCTAGCGATCTTACCACCTTGACCAGGTTTCATTTCGATGTTGTGAACCAATGTACCTAATGGAATATTCTTTAATGGAAGTGCATTACCAATTTCTGGCGCAGAACCTTCTCCACTTTGAATTTTCATTCCAACTGTTAAGCCTTCTGGAGAAAGAATATATCTTTTTTCTCCGTCTGCATAATGTAACAATGCAATACGAGATGTTCTGTTAGGATCATACTCAATTGTTGCTACCACTGCTGGAATACCATGTTTGTCTCTTTTGAAATCGATCAAACGATATGATTTCTTATGACCACCGCCAATATAACGCATAGTCATTTTTCCCGAATGGTTACGTCCGCCTGATCTCTTATGAGAAACCACAAGCGATTTTTCAGGAACGTTAGTGGTAATGTCTGAAGTATCAGCACTTACTCTAAAACGTTGTCCCGGCGTAGTCGGTTTATATCTTTTAACTGCCATAACCTAATTAAATATTATTATAAAAGTCAATAGTGCTACCTTCTGCTAATGAAACGATCGCTTTTTTCACACGACCTGTAGTTCCAGAAACAACTCCTGTTTTTGTACCACGAGATTTGAATTTCCCTGGTGCAATCATAGTGTTAACTGCAATTACTGTAACATTGAACATTGCTTCAACAGCGTTCTTGATTTGTATTTTATTTGCTTTTCTATCTACCACAAATGCAAAGCGATTAAACTTCTCGCCCATTGCAGCTACTTTCTCTGTAAGTATTGGTTTTTTTAGTATCTCCATGGTCTTACTTACTTAATGATTCTTCAATTGTTTTAACTGAACCTGAAGTCAATACTAATTTATCTGCGTTTAACAAATCATAGGTATTGATGTCTGATGCCGAAACTACTTTTGCTTTTTGCAAGTTTCTGCTTGACAAATAAATTGCCTCGCTCATGCCTGCTAAAACTAATAATGATTTCTTATCAGCGATTTTCAAGTTATTCATAATGTTCACAAAGTTTTTAGTTTTTGGAGCTTCCATTTGGAAATCTTCCAAAATAACGATGTCATTATTTTTTGCTTTGTAAGTCAATGCTGACATACGTGCCAAAGCTTTTAACTTCTTATTTAATTTGAAGCTGTAATCTCTTGGTTGCGGACCAAAAACACGTCCACCACCTTTAAACATTGGACTCTTGATGCTACCTTTACGGGATCCACCAGTACCTTTTTGTTTATGTAATTTTCTAGTTGAACCAGAAATTTCGTTACGTTGCTTCGATTTGTGTGTTCCTTGACGTTGATTCGCTAAATATTGTTTAACATCTAAATAAATAGCGTGATCATTTGGTTCAATACCGAAAATGGCGTCGGAAAGGGTAACCTTGTTACCTGTATCTTTTCCTTCAATGTTTACTACGTTAAATTCCATCGCTTATTTCTCCAATATTACATATGAACCTTTTGCACCAGGGATAGAACCACTTACTACTAATAAGTTTTGTTCTGGGTACACTTTTAATATTTGCAAGTTTTGAACTTTCACGCGGTCTCCACCCATTCTGCCTGCCATACGCATTCCTTTGAATACTCTTGACGGCCAAGAAGAAGCTCCTAATGAACCTGGCGCTCTTAAACGGTTATGCTGACCGTGAGTTTGACCACCCACACCGGCAAATCCATGACGCTTTACAACACCTTGAAATCCTTTACCTTTTGAGGTTCCTACCACATCGATAAGATCACCTTCTACGAAAAGCTCTGCAGTAATTACTTCGCCGATTGTTTTTGCATCATTAAACTTCTTGAATTCAACAAGTTTCTTTTTTGCAGTCGTATTTGCTTTCGCAAAATGACCTTTCATCGGTTTAGAAGTGTTCTTGTCCTTCTTTTCGTCATACGCTAACTGTACAGAAGCGTAACCGTCTATTTCAACGGTTTTTACTTGCGTTACTACGCAAGGACCAGCTTGTATAACTGTACACGGGATGTTTTTACCCTCCGCATTGTACACGCTAGTCATTCCTACTTTTTTACCAATTATTCCTGACATTTGTTTTTGTTTTTACATCCATCGTAGTGTAGGCCACTTCGTTCAAGATGTGTGTATATTTATTTAATTTATCAAACTTTAATTTCCACTTCTACTCCTGAAGGCAACTCTAATTTCATTAAAGCGTCAACAGTTTTTGAAGTTGAGCTATAGATATCCAATAGTCTTTTGTAAGAACATAATTGGAATTGCTCTCTAGCTTTTTTGTTTACGTGCGGTGAACGCAATACCGTAAAAATTTTCTTTTCTGTAGGCAATGGAATTGGTCCACTAACCACGGCATTTGTAGCCTTTACAGTCTTCACGATTTTCTCAGCAGATTTATCTACTAAGTTGTAATCGTAAGATTTTAATTTAATTCTAA
This sequence comes from Sphingobacteriales bacterium, assembly GCA_044349915.1. Classification (GTDB taxonomy): domain Bacteria; phylum Bacteroidota; class Bacteroidia; order Sphingobacteriales; family Sphingobacteriaceae; genus CAIKLP01. The sequence continues at coordinate 9,782 of JBILIO010000027.1, forward strand.
TTCTTTGGCTCATTTTTTATTTATTTAGATCGATGTAAGAGCTATTAGTTACAACGATTGATTTATTTAATTACTCTTTTGATTTACCTTTTACTTTTGCAATTACTTCGTCTTGTACGTTTCTAGGTGCTTCAGCATAATGATCAAATTCCATTGTTGATGTTGCACGACCAGAGGTAATGGTACGTAATTGTGTAACATAACCGAACATTTCTGAAAGTGGTACCAATGCTTTGATTACTTGTGAACCAGCACGTGTATCCATACCTTGTAATTGACCACGACGACGGTTCATGTCACCGATTACATCACCCATGTTTTCTTCTGGTGTTAAAATTTCCACCTTCATGATTGGCTCCATTAAAACTGGTTTAGCCTTAGGCAATGCTTCACGGAAAGCAGAACGTGCTGCAATCTCAAAAGATAAAGCATCTGAATCGACTGCGTGGAATGAACCATCAATCAATCTTACTTTCATGCTTGGCAATGGATAACCAGCTAATACGCCATTTACCATTGCTGCTGCAAATCCTTTTTCTACTGATGGAATAAATTCACGAGGAATAGAACCACCAGAAATTTCGTTTACAAATTGTAATCCGCCTTTTTCGTAATCTGCATCAATTGGAGAAATGATAACTTGAATATCTGCAAACTTTCCACGACCACCTGTTTGTTTCTTATAGGTTTCTCTATGTTGAATCGTACCAGTGATGGCTTCTTTATATGCTACTTGAGGTGCACCTTGATTTACTTCTACTTTAAATTCACGCTTTAAACGATCCATTAAAATATCTAAGTGTAACTCGCCCATTCCAGAAATAACTGTTTGACCAGTTTCTTGATCTGTATTTACACGGAATGTTGGATCTTCTTCTGCTAATTTACCTAATGCAATACCTAATTTATCAACGTCTGCTTGAGTTTTAGGCTCAATCGCTAAACCAATAACTGGCTCAGGGAAATTCATTGACTCCAAAATAATTGGATTTTTCTCATCACAAAGTGTATCTCCTGTTTTGATATCCTTGAAACCTACTACTGCAGCAATATCTCCAGCTCCAACATTTGGAATTGGGTTTTGCTTGTTCGCATGCATTTGGAAAATTCTTGAGATACGTTCTTTGTTACCTGAACGTGTATTGTATACGTAAGAACCTGCCTCTAAATTACCCGAGTAAACGCGGATAAAGCAAAGACGACCTACGAAAGGATCTGTTGCGATTTTAAAAGCTAAAGCCGCGAAAGGCTCTTGCTCATTAGGTTTACGAAGAATTTCTACGTCTGTTTCTGGATGGTGACCAATAATACCTTCTACATCCATTGGCGAAGGCAATAATTCCATTACATAATCCAACATGGTTTGAACACCTTTGTTTTTGAAAGATGAACCACAAACCATAGGAACGATTTTAGCATCTAATACTGCTTGACGCAATGCATCTAAAACTTCTCTTTCTGTAATTGTTTCAGGAGCATCAAAGAATTTGGTCATTAAATTCTCGTCGTATTCTGCAACTGATTCTAATAATTTCTCTCTCCACTCCGCAACCTCATCAATCATATCTGCAGGAATTGGAACTTCTGTGAAAGTCATTCCTTTATCATGCTCATTCCAAACAATACCACGGTTGTTGATTAAATCAACTACGCCTTGAAAACCATCTTCGGCACCAATTGGCAATTGCAAAGGAACAGCATTACTGCCTAACATATCTTTAACTTGCTTAACTACTTTTAAGAAGTCTGCACCCGCACGGTCCATTTTATTAACGAAACCAATACGCGCTACTTCGTAATTATTTGCTAAACGCCAGTTAGTCTCAGATTGAGGCTCTACACCATCAACAGCTGAGAATAAAAATACTAAACCATCTAATACACGCAATGAACGATTTACCTCTACGGTAAAATCCACGTGACCTGGTGTATCGATGATGTTAATGTGATAATTTTGTTCTCTGTATTTCCAGCTTACGGTAGTTGCAGCAGAGGTAATGGTAATACCACGCTCTTGCTCTTGCGCCATCCAGTCCATTGTTGCTGCACCTTCGTGCACTTCACCAATCTTGTGACTAACCCCTGCATAATAAAGGATACGCTCAGTCGTAGTTGTTTTACCAGCATCGATGTGAGCAGCAATTCCAATATTTCTTGTAAATCTTAAATCTCTTGACATTTAATCTTTCTTAAGCTGTATTATAAATTAAAATCTAAAGTGAGAGAATGCTTTGTTAGCTTCTGCCATTTTATGTGTATCTTCTTTTTTCTTAATTGCAGCACCTTCGTTTTTAGCAGCCGCAATGATTTCACCTGCAAGGCGATCTACCATTGTTTTTTCGCCACGCTTACGTGCATAACCAATTAACCATTTCATTCCTAAAGCAGATTTTCTTTCTGGACGAACTTCTGTTGGAACTTGGAAGTTTGCACCACCTACACGACGACTTTTTACTTCGACAGCTGGCATTACATTGCTTAACGCTTTTCTCCAAGTTTCTAATCCGTTTTCAGACGTTTTCTTTTCTACTTGCTCAATTGCATCGTAAAATATACTGTATGCAGTTGATTTTTTACCTTCATACATCATGTTGTTCACGAATTTAGTTACTACTACATCGTTGAACTTAGGATCAGGTAATATAATTCTCTTTTTAGGCTTCGACTTTCTCATTATCTTTTATATCAGATATCTTGCTTACTTATTTTTTCTTTCCTTTACCGGCTGCTGCAGCTACTGCTCCTGCTTTAGGTTTTTTCGTTCCATACTTAGAACGACGTTGGTTTCTACCGTCTACACCTGAAGTGTCTAACGTACCACGAATAATGTGGTAACGAACACCTGGTAAGTCTTTTACTCTTCCACCACGGATTAAAACAATCGAGTGTTCTTGTAAATTGTGACCTTCACCTGGGATGTACGCGTTAACCTCTTTTCCATTGGTTAAACGAACCCTAGCAACCTTACGCATTGCCGAATTTGGTTTCTTAGGAGTGGTTGTATACACACGGGTACACACACCTCTTCGCTGTGGACATGAATCCAATGCTGGCGACTTACTTTTGTCGACCAAAGCTACTCTTCCTTTTCTTACTAACTGTTGTATAGTAGGCATTTTAAGCTATTTATTTTTTAAAAAAGACACAATACTCCCTTTTTGAGGGACTGCAAAGGTAGCAACAATCTATTAATTTACAAGAGGTAGCACTAAAATAATTGAAGTTTTTTAGGCTTAGGGGGATATATTTTATCGGAAATGAGTTAACTAATTGATAATCAGTTAAGTTTTGTCATCGTAAGTTCTACTCCGATGGCAATAAAACTTTCGACCATTT
>JBILIO010000179.1:0-3469 GCA_044349915.1 Sphingobacteriales bacterium
AAAGAATTTAAATTAACGCAAGAAGGTTATATCAATTTGTCGGAAGCGTTATTTACCGGCTTCTTCACCTTTGTGATAGGCTCCTTGATTTCGGCTTTATTTGGTTATGTGTTAATGAATTTCATTGATACCAATTTGCCCATCATTATTAAAGATACCGTAATTGAAAATGCAATTGCGATGATGCAAAAGTTTGGCGCATCTGAAGACGATATTACCAAGGCTTTAGCAAGTTTAAACGAACAAGATTATAATGTTACTTTAAAAAGATTAGGTTTAAATTTCTTGGGTACCTCAGCTTTTGGCTTTGTATTATCATTCATTATTGCTGCAATAATGAAAAAGAAAAGACCTGTTTTTGAATAAATAAAATTTGAATGGATATATCAATTGTTATTCCTTTATTGAACGAAGACGAATCCTTACCAGAATTGCATGATTGGATTGCAAGGGTAATGGAAGCGAATAAATTTAGCTATGAGCTATTATTTATTGATGATGGCAGTACAGATCAATCCTGGAAGGTGATTGAAAGCTTGCAAGCTAAAAACCCCAATGTAAAGGGTATCAAGTTTCGTAGAAATTACGGCAAATCTGCGGCATTAAATGTAGGTTTTGAAGCTACACAAGGTAATGTGGTTTTTACCATGGATGCCGATTTGCAAGATAGCCCCGACGAATTACCCATCATGTATCATCGTTTAATCAATGAGCAATTAGATTTAATTTCTGGTTGGAAAAAGAAACGCTACGATCCAATATCTAAAACAATTCCTACCAAATTATTTAATTGGGCTACCCGAAAAATGTCTGGTATCAATAATTTACACGATTTTAATTGTGGCTTAAAAGCCTATCGTAAAGAGGTTGTAAAAAATATTGAGGTATATGGCGAAATGCATCGCTATATTCCTGTAATTGCTAAGTGGGCCGGTTTTACAAAGATTGTAGAGCAGCCAGTAGAACACCGTGCCAGAAAATACGGGGTGACTAAATTTGGATTAAGCAGATTTGTAAACGGATTTTTAGATTTACTTTCGATCTTTTTTGTCGGAAAATTTCAGAAAAAACCTATGCATTTTTTCGGAACCATTGGTGTTTTATCTTTTCTTTCAGGAATGCTAATTGCTATTTACCTCATTGCCGATAAATTATATACCATTTACGAAGGTCAACATATTTCTAGAGATGTAACTGCGCAGCCTTTGTTTTACATTGCTTTGGTGATGACTATCATAGGGGTGCAATTATTTTTAACCGGCTTTATTGCCGAAATGGTTGGTCGCAGCACACACGATCGAAACAATTATCAAATTGAAAAACATATTTAATTATTTAATACAATGAAATACCATTTAGTGTCTGGTGCCTGCGGTTTTGTAGGAAGAAATTTAGTCAAAAGAATTTTAAAAAGTAATAACGATAGAATCATCATCGTCGATAATTTATCGACTGGTATTCATCCAGATAAATGGTTGTCTAATCCAAGCGAATCGCTACAAGATTTAGCAGTATATGAAAATGAAAGAGTTTATTTTTTCAATGGCGATTTTAGAGTGCTGTTAAATAAAATGACCGTTAATCAAAATTATATTCAAGATCATTACGGTTTAGCGTTCGATAAATTTACCGATGTTTTTCATTTTGCGGCCATTGTTGGTGGTCGTGCAAAAATTGATGGTGATCCAATGATGGTTGCAATTGATTTAGCTATTGATGCAGAATTTTTCTATTGGGTGTGTAACCACAAGCCAGCAAGGGTCATGTATCCAAGCTCTTCGGCTGCTTATCCAATCGACTTACAATCAGATACCGACTTTGTGGCATTAAAAGAAAGCGACATCGATTTTGATCATAACTTAGGAAAGCCAGATATGACTTACGGTTGGTCAAAATTAACCGGAGAATATTTAGCAAGAATTGCTGCAAAATATTATGGCATTTCTGTGGCTTGTGTGCGTCCGTTTTCTGGATATGGCGAAGACCAAGACTTAACCTATCCAATACCTGCTATTGCGCTTAGAGCAGCCAAAAAAGAAGATCCATTTGAAGTTTGGGGCTCTGGAAAACAAGGCAGAGATTTTGTACACATCGACGATTGTATTGATGCTATTTTTTTAGCGATGGATAATATTACCGACGGTTCTGCGATCAATATTGGTGCCGGTAGGTTATATTCATTCTTAGAAATTATTGATGTTTTTGCTGGGTTTGCAGGTTATCAACCAACCATCAAACCTTTATTAGATAAGCCAGTGGGCGTGCATGCAAGACATTCAGATATGAGCTATGTATTAGAAAAATACGGTTGGACTCCAAAAATTTCTTTAGCAGAAGGTTTAAAAAGAGTTTACGATAAAGCAGTTGAAAATAGTAAAAATTAATTGATACTATTTTAAAATGGAAGTCGAAAAAATTGTATTATTTGGACCTGGGCCACAATTTAAAGGAGGCATTGCCAATTACAATACCTCATTAGCCAAAGCACTCGATGCACTCGGACACGATGTGCATATAGTTTCTTGGACACAACAATACCCTGCTATTATTCCGCGTGATTTTATTGATAGAAGTTCTAAAGCCGATCAATTGGCGGGTACCAATATTAAAATCACTTATATTACAAACTATAATAATCCTTTTACTTGGTCCGAAACCATTGATTTTATTGCAAAATTAAAGCCTACCAAAGTTATTTTTCAGTGGGCAATTGCTATTCAAGGTTTACCGATGGGTTATATTGCCAGAGGATTAAAAAAGAAAAACATTGAAGTTATTTTTGATTTGCATTTAGTCATTCAAAAAGAAGCTAGTTCTATTGATAAACTATTTACACAATACGGATTAAAAGTAGCCGATACCTATATCGCTCACGCATATAAAACGGTAGAAGAATTAAAGCTAACTTTTCCAGATTTGAAGTTAATGGTCAACGAAACTGGACAGCGTGCAAAAGACAATTCCTGCACAGTTATAAAATTGTATCATCCAATTTATGATATGTTTAAGCCGCAAGCAGACTTTGATATAGCAACTAAAAAAAGCGAATTAAAACTTGCGCCAAAAGTATTGTTGTTTTTTGGTTTTATCAGAAAATACAAGGGTTTACACCAAGTAATAGACGCATTTAACGAGGTAGCAAAACAAAGAGCCGACGTTTCTTTGTTAATCGTTGGAGAGTCGTTCTGGCAAACTTTAGACCAGTCTAAATGGAGTACAAGAATAAAAAAAGCCTTGTTTAATTCGGCAAAATCTATTTTTTTAAATCAAACCGATAATGAGCAAGATTACCGACCACTCGAACTCATCGAAAAATATCAATTACAAAATAGGGTAGCGGTTGTGAACGAATTTGTATCGAATGAAAAAGTACATGAGTATTTTCAAATGGCAGATGCTATTTTATTATACTATTTAACAGCTACACCATCAGGGGTAGAATCGATCAGTTATAATTTTAATTTACCTG
>JBILIO010000180.1:0-3466 GCA_044349915.1 Sphingobacteriales bacterium
CGAAAACTGCCGGCAATTACATTCAGATTATTTTTTGTAAAATAAATACTTCCGCATAAATGGTCTAATGGAAATTGAATGGAATTGAAATGGTATTGTTCTCCAATATCTTGTTCTGTTGCAATCATCCAGGATATTCCGCTAGTATTTTTATGGCTTAATTTATGATATAAGCTAAAAGAGCTGCCTTGAAATAAATTTACTTGATTGTTAAATTTTATTCGAGTGGTAGCAGTTGTACTTGGAATTTGGTAATTAGTTTCTGTTAAATGGATACAATATTTAGCCAGGTTCAATAAATCTTCTGTTGAAAAAACAGGGATAATTTGAAATTCGTATAGGTCTATTATTTTTCCAGTAAATTCAATGTGGGCAATGATTGCATCGATTTGTTCGGCATTAAATAAACCGGTATTTTTTAATTCTGTAGTGGTAGCTTTTGATAAGTTTATTGGATGATATAGAAATTGATCTACATTTTCTAAGTGTTCGTTATAAAGCTCAGCGCTGTTGTCGTCTACTTCGAGGTTGAGTCTTTCTAATTTATCTGTTTGTTCTAGCTCTTGAGCTTGCAATAAGTTAGTACAGCAAAGTAAAAGTGCTAATATTTTAAAACGCATAATTAATTTTAATTGCTGGGCTATTACCCAAAAAGAAGTGATGGTTATTGCTAAGCCAATAAACAATACGCTTCTTTTTATAGGCAATCCCATAACCTAGAAATGGCGAACTACTTGCAATTGCGGCTCGAATGCTCATTTTTGAATTTAATTCATAGACTAGTCCAGCTTTCAGCAAATAGGCTTGAGATTTAGACATACATAATGCAGCACTGAGCGATATTTGTTCATTAATTTGTTGGTTCAACCCAATTCTTACAGCACTTATAATTTGATTTTTTTTATCATTTATTCCTAAATTTAGGAGGTGGACGGCCCAACACAAACCTCGCTTTCGTTCATAAATAAATCCTATTTCGGGTATAAAATTTAGGCTGGCTTGTTCATTTGCAAACTTACTCCGAACTGCGTTTAAGCTTAATCCAAATCGAATATTTTCCTGTAATAAAACCGCAGCATTTAGGCACCATCGTTGGGAAGTCAAAGCGTCAAAATTATTTTGATGAAAGGCAAAACCATAAGCTTGATGCGCTAATGGAATGGCAATGGCAAATTGAAAGGAGTTTAAATTGGAAATGCCAAAATCATTTTGTTGCCCTAAGCCAATGAATTTATTGCTTAGTTTTAAAATACTAGCAGGATTCTCCTCAATAATATTTGCTGATTTTAGCGCTATACCGGCTCCGAGGATTGCTCTGGTATCGGCACTTTGGAATTGTTGTGCATGGGAATGCATACCAATGAATACGAACACAAACATTATCCCACACACTTTCATTTATCAAAAGTGTGCAATAGCAGATTAATTTAAAACCTGATAAGAGATGGTTTATAAATTGTCCTTAATTTCTAGGAGAAATGCTTTTAAGGTAGCAAGTGAATCAATCACTTTTTGTGTTTCTTTGATTTCCTTTGAACCGCCTTTCATGGCTTCTTTTGCGCCTTGTAAGGTATAGCCTTTTTCTTTTACTAAATGAAAAATAACTTTCAGATTTTCTAGGTCTTCTGGCGTAAATAATCGGTTACCCTTTTTGTTCTTTTTGGGTTGGAGAATATCGAATTCATTTTCCCAAAATCGAATAAGGGATGGATTTACTTGAAATAATTTTGCCACCTCTCCAATGGAGTAATACATTTTTTGAGGTTCATATTCTTTGTATGGCATAATATTTTTTGAGTTCTATGGGCTAATTTAACAATATCTTCAATTAATTACAATCAAATTAATCGAAAGATTGATTTGCTTTTGCAGATATCGTTAACATTTGCTGGTATTCTTTTGGTGATAGATCGTTGTAGTAAAAATTAATTGGATTAATGGGCTTGCCGTTTTTCCTAACCTCGTAATGGCAATGGGGAGCCGTAGAAGTTCCTGTATTACCAACATATCCAATTATTTCCCCTCTTTTCACGCTTTGTCCTCTTCTGCATTTAATTCGACTCATATGGCCATACAATGTTTGGTATCCATATCCATGATTTAATACCACATGATTACCATAACCTCTTCCAGATTGATCGGCTAGGTTTACGTAGCCATCGCCTGTTGCATAAATTGGCGTACCAATTTTTGCAGTAAAGTCCATTCCAGTATGCATTTTAGAGGTTTTGTAAATTGGGTGAATTCGATATCCATAACCCGATGCCATGGCTCTTAAATTTTTATTAGGTATGGGTTGAATGGCTGGAATAGAAGCCAATAATTTTGATTTATTTTTAACTTCTTTTAATAATTCGTCGTAAGATTTCGATTGCACATACATTTGTTTAGCAACACGATCTAGCTTTTTAGCGCTTTCTAAAACAATATCGGCATAATCAAAATTTTCTAAGGCTCTATATTTATTCACCCCTCCATATCTTCCTTTTCGAACATCACTGCTAATTGGTTCTGCTTCAAAAATAACCCTATAAATATTATTGTCGCGGTCGGTTAAGTCTTCCATTACCACATCCATAATTTTTAACCGTTCGTTGAGCAATTCGTATTGAAGATCTAATTGTTCAATTTCTCTCTTTAAGCGCTTCTCCTTAGGCGAATCGATATAGGTATAAGCAAATATCATAACGATGCTGGCAAATACCATTACCGAGGCCAAATATCCCAATACACGGAGCACCCTTCTGCTTAAAGAAAGTTCCACTTTCTCGTATTTCAGGGTATTGGTATTATAGAAATATTTTATCCTTTTCGCCATAATCTAGGTTACAAAAATAACATTTATTCAAAAAAACCACTCTTTCTACGATTAAACATAGATAAAGGCACAATTCCGATAAAAAATCGCGGTATTATGCTATTTTTGTTTTCTTAGAATAGCTATGAACTCAAAAGAAATAAGACAAGCATTTTTAGATTTTTTTAAATCCAAAGAACATCACATTGTTTCCTCTGCCCCAATGGTGGTAAAAAACGATCCAACTTTGATGTTTATCAATTCAGGAATGGCACCTTTTAAAGATATTTTTTTAGGGGTGAGTCCTATCAAATATAAACGCGTGGCCGATACGCAAAAATGTTTGCGTGTTTCTGGTAAGCATAACGATTTAGAAGAAGTTGGAATTGATACCTATCATCATACCATGTTTGAGATGTTGGGCAATTGGTCTTTTGGAGATTATTTTAAAGCCGAAGCCATTGCTTGGAGTTGGGAATTATTAACCGAAGTTTATCAATTACCAAAAGATAGATTATATGTTTCTGTTTTTGAAGGCGATGAAAAAGAAGGAATTCCTAGGTCGGTTATTGCATTTGAAGAATGGAAAAAAATTGTACCCGAAGACCGTATCATATTAGGAAATAAAAAAGATAATTTCTGGGAAATGGGAGAAACAGGGCCATGTGG
>JBILIO010000181.1:0-3432 GCA_044349915.1 Sphingobacteriales bacterium
GATGAAGAGGGAAATAACACCAAAGGTACTGCCGAAATTATTATTGCGAAGCATAGAAATGGTGCGGTGGGTTCTGTTAAATTAAAATACATTGGAGAGTTTGTGAAATTTGCCGACATGGATGCAAACGATTATGGTAGCTTCCCAAAAAGCAATCCCCTTGGCCCTTCTAACGATTTTGATAACCATAAAAATGTGATTATACGTCCGAGTAAAATGAACGATCGCTCGGATGATGTTCCGTTTTAAGCTTGCAGTGCCGCTGTAATTAATCCCAATAAAATAATAAATGACGGTGGTGTTTTGGTAAACTTCAATAACACAAAAGTAAAAGCTACAATCAACAATTGTATAGCGTTACCATTTATGGTTTGTAACATGATAAAAAATGCTGCAATAGCAAATCCTACCGAAACCGAATTGATGCCAATTAAAGCAGATTGAATAGATTTTTTAGATTTTAATTTATCCCAAAAAGGAAAAATAGTTAAGATAAAAAGTAAACCTGGTAAATTAATTCCTATCAAAGCAGCTAAACTCCCTATAAGCTGAGCGCTAATACCCGCGCCTTTTACAGACATTGCTCCAATAAAAGAAGTGAAAGAAAAAAGTGGCCCAGGTATAATTTGTTGCAATGCATAACCAGACATAAACTCGGGTGTAGTTAAATAATGTTTCATTTCCACAAATTCGGTATACAGCAAAGGCGCTAATACTTGCCCGCCGCCAAAAATAAAAATACCGTTTCTATAAAAATTCTCGAACAACCTTACGGGCAAAGAAAATGCCGATGTTCGATTAATAATTGCACCTAATAAAGCGAAAAATAAAAACACCAAAATAAGTGGAATAATTTTTTTCCAATTTGTTTTAATAAAATCTTCTGGTTTTTTTTCTTCCGGAACTTTTAAAAAGAAATAAGAAAATAGAATAGCGCAAGCCAAAATGATTGGAAACACATAGGCGTTTCGAATAATTAAAGTAATTACACTGGCAAATATAGCAAGGCCATAAGATAAGCGATTGCCCAATACATTTCGGGTAAGTATATAGGCCGAATAGGCAATGAAACCAATAGCCATAGGGCCCAATACAAAAATAAAATTATCGGCATGCCTATTTAATGCTAGGTAATTATATCCTATGGCAAATAAGGACATGATAATAGCAGAAGGTAAGATCCAAATCAGAAAAGATAAAATCGCAAGTGTTAAGCCACCAAATTGATAGGCAATGGCCACCAATGTTTGCGTAGAAGATGGGCCAGGTAAAACCTGACAAAGAGCATTATACTCTAATAATTCTTTTTGAGTGACAAATTTTTTTTTATCGACAAACTCTTTTAGGAGCATAGCAATATGAGCCGATGGGCCACCAAAGGCAACGAGACTAAACTTAAAAACTGCTGCTAAAAATTGGCGTTTTGATTTATTCATTTTCGTAATCCAAGCCATTAAAGATATTAAAAGCAGATTGCAATTCCGAAAATGCATGATTATCCCCTATTTTTCGCGCAATTTTCATTCCTTTTTGATAAGTTTCAAAGGCATTTTCGCTTTCTTTTAATACTTCATAAAGCTTGGCTAAATGATAATAAACCCCAACATATTCTTCATTTGATTTGACTGTTTCGAGGTAATAAAATAAAGCTTTTTGGTTGTCATTGAGCTTTAAATACTCTGTTGCCAAGGCATAAAGCAAAAAAGAGTCGTTTGGCTCCTCTAAGAGCATTTCTAAAAGTCTTTGGATGCGTAGATTATTCATTTTTTATTCGATAGAAATTGCCTATTTTTGCGCAAAAACATTGATACTATGAAAATATTAGTCTGCATCAGTAATGTACCAGATACAACTACAAAAATAACCTTTAACTCGAATAATACCGAATTTAACACGAGTGGTGTACAATTTATTTTAAATCCATACGACGAATTGGCTTTGGCGAGGGCTATTGAATTAACAGAAGGTGACAACGGTAGTGTAACAGTAGTTAATGTTGGATTAGCCGATACCGAACCAACCATTCGTAAAGCATTAGCAATTGGCGCAGACGATGCCATTAGAATTAATGCAGCGCCTACAAATGCCTATTTTGTAGCGCAACAAATTGCAAAAATTGCAAAAGAGGGTCAGTATGAATTAATATTAACTGGCCGCGAATCGATTGATTATAATGGCGCGCAGACAGGTGCCATGATTGCAGAAATCATGGATATGCCCTCTATCTCCATTATTAAAAAACTAACCATTGACGCAAATACAGCAACCGTAGAAAGAGAAATTGAAGGTGGAAAAGAAGTGATCACGGTAGATTTTCCATTCTTAGCTAGTGTTACCGAAGGAGTCGCAGAACCAAAAATTCCTAACATGCGAGGCATTATGTCGGCACGTACCAAACCTTTGCAAGTAGTAGAAGCCATTGCAGTAGATACCTTGAGCAGTATTAGCTCTTTTGATTTGCCTGCTGCTAGAAGCACGGTAAAATTAATTTCGACAAATGAATCTGCAAAATTAATTGAAGCATTACACAGCGAAGCAAAAGTTATTTAATTATAATTAAGACAAAAAACATTTTAAAAATCTACCATGAACGTATTAGTATATATAGAAAATATAACCGGAAAATTTAAAAAATCAACTTACGAAGTAGTCTCTTATGCTGCTGCAATTGCCAAACAAACAGGTGGAACATTAACGGCTGTTTCTATTGGAAATGTAGATGCAAGTACCTTAGCAGAAATTGGAAAATATGGCGCAAGTAAAATCTTAAATGTGCAACAAGATGCTTTAAGCAGTTTCGTGAATCAAGCCTATGCATCCATTATTTCGCAAGCAGCTAAATCGGTAGATGCCACAGTAGTTGTGCTTTCTAACACTTTTACCGGAAAAGGTTTAGCACCAAGAGTTGCGGTAAAATTAGCAGCCGCATATGTTGATGGCGCATTGGAATTGCCAACAATAACTGGTAATTCATTTAGTGTAAAAAGAGGCGCTTTCTCTGGTAAGGCATTTGCCAATGTTACCTTAAACTCCGCTATAAAAGTCATTACTTTAAGTCCTAACGCATATCAAATAAATGATCTTGGCACTACAGCTACCATAGAAGATTTTAATCCTAGTACTGGTGCGCATGATTTCCAAACTATGGTCAAAGAAATTATCAGAGCCAGCGATAAAATTTCTTTACCCGATGCAGAATTAGTGGTTTCGGGTGGAAGAGGTTTAAAGGGTCCTGAAAACTGGGGAATGATTGAAGAATTAGCTTCTTTATTAGGTGCAGCAACAGGTTGCTCTAAACCAGTTTCAGATTCTGGTTGGAGACCACATGAAGAACACGTAGGCCAAACAGGCATTGCCGTTGCACCAAACTTATACATTGCCATTGGCATTTCTGGTGCTATTCAACATTTAGCTGGCGTGAGCGCTTCCAAA
>JBILIO010000028.1:0-12794 GCA_044349915.1 Sphingobacteriales bacterium
AAACTTAAAACCAGCATTTGACCAAGTCCTCAATAAAGAAGAATACCATATTCCCGAAGGACAAACCAAATCATTTAATATACGCGTAAACGACAGTGCAAGTTTTGCAGTGAATCAATACGATAGCTTAACGGTTACGGCCGATTTATCGGAGTTTAATGTGCCAGGTGGCGTGATGCCAACCTTTACGCCAGTAGTGAGCGCAGACAGCTCGGTAACAACATTCACTTGGTCACCAAATTGCGCCAATGTAAGAACCGATCCTTACCGTTTATATTTAACGGCGCAAGACAATGGCTGTCCTCGTTTAACTAAACGCGATACGATTTTAGTGTATGCCGATGGTCCTTTCAACTCTGCTCCAGAGTTCAGAGATCCATTAAATCCGGCAAGCATTATTACTACACTCGATACCAGTATTTATGGCGGCGAGGTGTTCAGTTATAATTTATTCGCTGTCGATACCAATCAACGATTCGACTCGGTATTTTTACAAGCCGATTATACTTCTGATTTATTTGCTTTTGGAAAAGTAACTAACCTAGCATTCTTAGCGCCAAGTTTTGGAAAAGATTCTTCGAGAACCGCGCTTAATTGGCAATCGGATTGTAAAGATATTTCGGCTACGCCTTATGTTGTAAAAATACTAGCGCGCGATAACGAATGTGTGAATCCAGAAAGATCTGCTTTAACGATTAATTTAACGGTAAAAGAAAGACCAAATTATACGCCAATTTTTAATTCATCGACGGCTACTACTTTCTTTAACATGCAAGCAGGCGATACGCTCTACATTCCACTATCGGCAGTAGATACCAATCGTTTAGATATTCTTACGCTAGATACTGTTTACACCAGCATACCCAATCGATTACCACTACCCGAAATTACCAGGGCAAGCGGAAGCGATTCGGTGCGCACGTTTTTAAAATGGGTATTAGATTGTAGTTTAATTAGCGATCAAGCCTACACCATTAAAATTGGTGCATGGGATAATGCTTGTAGGTTAATTACCGACAGTGCGCGTTACCAGTTTACGGTAAAAGTAAATCGCAATCCAAACTTGGTTCCTTACTTCCCGTTTGCTACAGGCGACACGGTGATTCAATTAGTGGCAGGAGAGAAATATGAATTAGACTTAACTTCGGCCAGTGCTACACCAGGCGATTCGATTGAGATTGCAACCAGTGGCGATGTGTACGGCGGCATACAAGGCAACCTTGCTACCTTCGAACAAACGGTGACCTCCGGAACAGCAAAAGCGACATTCCGTTGGGAAACAAGTTGTGATCAAATTAGAGATGATGTATATACCGCTGTTTTCAAAACAGCTAACCCACCATGTTTAACCGATACCAATACTTATACCATTCGCTTTAAAGTGATTCCGAATACCGATATCACCGAAGAATTACCAAACGTGTTTACACCAAACGGCGATGGCACGAACGATGTGTTCAGTATCAAAGATAAATTTAAAGTGTACTGCGATCCGGAATTTAGTTTTACCATCTTTAACCGTTGGGGTAAAAAAATATTCGAATCGAAAGATCCAGAATTTGAATGGGATGGTGATGGTGCTGGTGCAGGAACGTATTTCTACACCTTAACTTCGAGGGTAAGAACCCAAACCGGTAGTGTGAACTTAGTGAGATAATATTTTAAAAACAAAAATAATAAATTGGAATGGCGGCTGGTTTTACCAGTCGCCATATCCTATGAAATACCATATTATGATGAAGCAATTTAAATCGAATTCAAAAAAACTGATTAGATCATTCTTATTAAGTGCTTTTTGTTTAACATTAAGTGTAAATGCATTCTCTCAAAATGTAATTGATATTGGAGTGTATGGTTTGGTGGCACCTTTAGCGCCGCATACCGGTGCAGTAAATAAATCGGTTATTGTGCAAATTAGGAATTATGGTTCAGTAGCTATTACCAATATAAAAGTTGGTTGGAAAATTGATGGAGTAGCGCAACCTAACTTTTCTGGCCCTATTTCTATTCCTGCTTCCCTTACAAAACAGATTTCAACTACGAATGTGACTTTATCTACCACATTTACAGATGTAGCGGGTAAAAACTTCGAGTTTTATACTATTGAAGCAAATAACCAAACAGATGCAAATGCATCAAATGATACGCTAACTGCTTATACAGCTACTCCAATTGCTGGAACCAAAATTGTGGGTATTGCACCTGCAGATTACAGAACCATTGCCGATGCATTTAATGCCATACGCTATTCTGGAATTTCTAATGATTTAACAATAAAAATAAAACCAAACACTTATACTTCTGAGACATTAGAGTTGCCAAGCATTGACTATAATAACTCCGCTATTCCTACAAAAAACATCATCATAGAATCACAAACTGGCTATAAAGATGTTTTCATTATATCGCTATCATCTTCTCAGGCTACTATTAAACTAAATGGTGCAGACCGAATAACATTACGTAATTTAAAAATCGTAAACAAAAACATCATCTCTGGTATTGGTGTGCAAATGCTCAACGATGCAAAATACAATACTATTAATAATTGCGATATATCCGTTGATTCTATATCAAACGGCAGGGGATTCGCAGGTATATTATTAGCTGGTATGTCAGCCTCTCCTTACAATTTAACTGCTACTACCTCAGGAAAATTCGCCACCATTACCAATAACTTAATTTCGGGAGGATATTATGGAATTGCCATTTCGAGTTCTGCTACAGCAAGAGATTCGGGGATTGTTATTGAAAACAATACCATTAATCAAGTGTCATTTTATGGTGTTCATGTAAATTGCTTAACCAATTTAAAACTAAAGAAAAATAAAGTTTCTTTAAGGCCTTCAGCTGATTTAAAATCTGCAGGTTATTATTTGCAAAATATTTCTACTTTTTCTCCTGGTAATATTGAAATAACTTTTAATTATGTTACTGGTGCCGGACAATATGGAATTTATATGAATGCCGTAATTGGAACAGGGGCGCCAACTAACCGTTCGGTAAATTTATCTAATAACATGATTGCTGGCGGTTTCTTTAGTAATAAAACAGCATCCCCAGATTTGCCTCATGGATTAT
This sequence comes from Sphingobacteriales bacterium, assembly GCA_044349915.1. Classification (GTDB taxonomy): domain Bacteria; phylum Bacteroidota; class Bacteroidia; order Sphingobacteriales; family Sphingobacteriaceae; genus CAIKLP01. Next base: position 3,082 of record JBILIO010000028.1, read on the forward strand.
CGGTCAATAGTTGTGGATGGTTAAATATTTATTTCAACTCAGTGAGGATGGATGCACCAGTTAATGTTGGCGTACCCGACAATACTACTGCATTTTATGTTTCAGGTGTGGGTTCAACAGCTAGTAATCCAATTAAGGTATTTAATAATATTTTTTATAATGCAAACTTTGGCTATGCTATGTATAATGCCGCCGCCGCTGCATCTAACCCTATAGTTGCTATAAATAATAATGATTATTTTGTTGCAAAATTAGACACCAATACCAATCCTGTTTCAGGTTTTACCTATTGGAATTCATTGCCACGAATTAATTTGCGAGAATTAGTTACTGCATCTGGAAAAGATCAATTATCAATTAGTAAAGACCCGTTCTTTTTTTCTCCAATAGATTTACACTCTCTTTCTTCCGATATCAACCAGAAGGGTAATACTGCACCACTCACAGAAGTATCTGTAGATTATGACAACGAGTTAAGAGATCAAATAAATCCACCAGATATTGGTTGCGATGAGTTTGGCCCAGGTGGAGATGACTTTGCCATTATTGGTGTAACCCCCGATGTATTTAAGTATAAAAAAGCAACCCCATGGAGAATATTCGTTCGTTATCAAGGTCCAACATCGGGTACGAGAAAACTATATTTCATGTATAAAATAGATGGTGTGGATCAAATTGATCCAGACTCTGCCATTGAAAAGAACTTTACAGGTTTATCGGGTTATTTTACAACCGAAAGTTTTGTAGTGCCTGCAAAATACTGGGTAAATAGACAAAACTACAATAGTTTTAAGTTTACAGTTTATTTTGCCACCTCACCGGTAGGAGATTTACGTTCATTTAACGATTCTATAACTATTGATGTTTGCGTAGGATTAGACGGTCGTTTTTTAATTGATAAAAATAAAACTCCAAATGATAGCACATTTTCGAGTTTGCAACAAACTTATGAGTATTTAAAATGTGGGGTAGCTGGGCCCACTATTATTGAATTAGCAGATGGTTCTTATGCAGATCAAGTTTATTTATGGAAAATCAGAAATTCTTCAGCGATCAATACCATCACATTTAAATCTTTAAATAACGCTTATAATACCAAATTATCTTTTGGAGGTGGAACCAATGAAAACCATGCAACAGTATTGATGAACAATGCACAATACATTACGCTTGATGAATTGACTATTGAAAACACCAGTCTTGTAAACGGTTCTTGTATTCAATTTGCAGGGAATGCAAAGTTTAATACCATTAAGAATTGTGTGATTCGAATTGATTCAACCCAAACACCTTACCCAACATCATTAGTTGCTATTGTTTCAAGTAAGCTAGGCACACTCATGACTACGCCTTCTTGTTATGGTGTCAACTCAAGTAACAATACTATTATAGGGAATAAAATATTGGGTGGTTATTATGGTGTTGCTATGTATGGTTTAGATACAGCAAAAAGAGATTTAGGTAACGTATTGAGTAAAAATATAATTGCGAGTTTCCACAAAACGGGAGTCTATTTAGAATATGCCGATACGAAAATTTTAAACAATGTGCTAACAGGAAAATTCGGTATGGATTTAAATGCCAATGCTATTGAAGTGAAATTCTTAGGCGATCGAGCTGGTGATTTTAACAACGAAATTTCTGGAAATAAAATATTTGATATAACATGGCAAGGGATAACTGTAAAAAACTGTTTAAGTAAGAAAATTGCACCGGCTAAAAAAGCATCTTTTGTGATAGCCAACAATATGATTGCTGGTGGATTTACTACTCCAGGTTCATCTACTTGTGGAATTAATTTAAATACTTGCGTTGGTATTTCAATTATAAATAATACGGTATTGATGGATGCTCCTCGAACCAGTTCAACCTCAATTAACGCAACAGTTGCAAGGTGTTTAACCGTTGGAAGTACCAATACCGATATAGAGGCTTTTAACAATATTTTATATTCTACTAATGGAGCAATTGCTTTAGAATATTATACCAAAACTAAAGGTGGAGGTAGGGCTCCCAATAATGGTTTAACTGCTTCAGAAAATAATTTATATTATACTACCTATCCTAGTAAAACTACCCCTTTGATTTTAATCAAAAGATTGTCGGATTTAAATGGATCGAACGCTGATAAGAATTTTACTTTTGCACAAAAAACACAAACACCGCAATCTGCTTTAACATCATTTAAAAATGATAATACAAATTCAACGCGTGATCGTAAGTCATTGGCTTTGCCGGTTAAATTTGAAAAGCTACCATATGATTTACATACCTATGATCCAAATGTGGAAAGTAAAGCTGGTAATTATGAAGTAAAAACCGATTTTGATTTAGAGCCAAGGAAATCTAAAACACCGGATATTGGTTGCGATGAATTTACCATTCCCAATATTGATTTAGATATTAATCAAATCAGAAATCCTTTATTGAGTGCATGTAAACCAAATGTGCTTTCTGTAAAATTAAGGAACAGAGGAAAGTATTCTTTGGCTGGTAGATCAGTTATTTTAACTTATAGTGTTACTGGCGAGGGTTACAATGCGACTGGTAGAGACACGATAAAGCTAACCATGAAAACAATTGGTTCGGAGCAAGTTTATAATTTCAAAAAACCATTTAACATTACCGATTATGCTACTTATCAAGTATGTGTAGATTTAATTTCTAAATCTTTAAAAGAAGATACGGTATATACCAATAATACAAGATGTGCTGATTTAGGTGTTGGTATTGGTGGTGATTATTATGTAGGATTTCCTACTAGGCTTCCAAACTCAGACACCACAAGGTATTTTCCTACTTTAAATGGTGCTATTAGCGATATTTCAAATAGAGCGGGTATTGCCTGTGAAACGTTTATTTATATGCACCCTGCTTCGAGTCCTTATATAGAAAGAGTAATTATTCCGAAATATTTAGTCGCGCTAGACTCACCTTATTTAAATATATTACCTTATAATACATTAAACAATACTGATGTTGTCATACAGCAAAAGGCTACACCGGTTGGGGATGATAGTAAATTGCATTATACCTTGCGCTTACAATCTTCTAATTTTGTGAGGATTAAAAATATTAATATTAAAAATACTGGAGCCAATTTTGGATCTGGAATTCATATTACCCGTAATGCGCAGTCCATTGTAATTGATGGCTGTAAAGTTGAAGTAAACGCTACTTTAAAAACAAAAGTTTTTTATCCAATTGCGTTTACCTCTACTAATAAATTAGACATAACCGATGCTGTTTCTTGCGCTAAGAATGGATCGAATAATAAAATTGTTAGAAATGAATTAGTAGGTGGTTATGCGGGAGTTGCTATGTTAGGAGCTTCTCAAGTAGATTACGACGTTAATAATACAATTGACAGTAATATTATTCGCGATTTTTATCAAAATGGTATTTTTACTATTTATAATACTATTAAATCTATAGGATTTAATACTTTAACACCAAGAACAGTAACAGATTCAAGCATCACTATTTCTTACAACTTTGCAGGAGAAGGGGGATTGATCAATGCGAATACCATAAAAAATTCTAAGAATATTGGTATTAAGGCTTTTGGTATAGATGCATTCGACGAAAATAAATTAATCATTTCTAATAATTGGATTACTCACGATTTTGGAAATTCGAATACGCCTACAACTGGTGCAATTTTAGTGAAGCGTTCTGCTAACATTGGAATTTACTATAATTCTATTCGTTACAATGGATTGCGTGCGGCATTAAATATTGCTAGAGATTCTGTTAGTGGGACAGACGACCAAGGACTTCCTACTCAAACATTTTATACACCTACTGGTATTAAAGTTTTGAATAATATTGTACAGGTGGATTCGGTGCCTTTCACCACACCAGCTCCATATACAATTTTCTTTAATTCAACTGATCCAATTTCCGAATTCGAACATAATAATTATAGATCTGATTACGAATCTAGATTTGCATATTATCCAGTACTAGACCAACAATCTTTTGCTATTTGGCAATTGAGTACTGCCAAAGATTTAACTTCTACGAATTTAGATCCTGGTTATATAAGTGGAACTGATTTAAATTTATCAGACACCCTGAGATTTGATAAAAAAGGGATTCCGGTTAAGGGAATTGCAAGAGATTACAATAATCGTAAAAGAAGCCCAAGGGTAACCGACATTGGCTCTATCGAATACGAAAAGGAATCAAACAATGTAAGTTTATTAAATATCGTAAATGAAAAAGCGGTATATGGTTCGAATACCTTTAAAGTAACGGTATTAAATGAGGGTAATTTAAACCTAACGAATAAATCTATTTGTTTAGAATATTCTATCGATTCTGGTAAAACTTGGAAAGGAAATCAAACAGTTCAATTAAATGAATTAAAAGCCAGATACGACGAACAAATTGTATCCTTTGATTTAAAACATTTAAAGAAAGACTTTTTAGTAATTCCTTTATGTGTTAGAGTTGTGCCTACTTGCAGATTACCTTTTGATACAATTTTGCAATACGAATCCATTTGTAAAGATTTATGTGTTGGTTTAGAAAAAGGAGATTATACCATTGGTAAAAATGGAACCGAAGATTTCTCTGATTTTTCTCAAGCAATTGTAGCTTTGGTGTGTGGTTTTGATTCTTCTGTTGTGTTTAAAGTTTCACCGGGTGTTTATACCGAAAGATTCTCTATACCTCCAATTAAAACTACAAAAGATACCACGGTAACCTTTACTTCTTCAACAGGAAATGCAACCGATGTGGTTTTGCAATATTCAAATACCGGAATTCAAACAGAACATCATGTGGCACAAATTGCAGGTGCACGCTATATTAACTTCAAGAAATTAACTTTTAAAAGTGCAGCTATTGCAAGAGCTTCTGGTATACATTTAGCAGACAGTGCAAGTTACAATACGATTGATGGTTGCGATTTTTATTTTGATAGTGTTTCTATTGTCAATACACTTGTGGGCGTGTTAGGCTCTGGTTCTATTGCTTTTACGGAACCGGCTACTGCAAATAATAACGTAGTTCGAAATTGTAATTTCCATGGTGGTGCTTTTGGTGTAAGATTCATTGGCACCAAAGAAAATGCAACTCGCGGACCAAATCAAGTGGTGAATTGTACTTTTGATAAAACTAATACAGCGGGTATCGATATTTTCTTCGCACAAATTGATAGTATCAGTAAAAATAAAATCATCATGCGTAAAGGAAATCCTTTAAGTACGGGTATCAATGTATATGGTGCTTTAACAGATTTTATTATTACGGAAAACTTAGTAAACAATGCAGGTAATGCATCTTTGTTGATGGATAGTTGTAGAACACTATCTCGTGGCTTAATTGCCAACAATATGTTTGCGGGTGGTTATACTGCCGATGGTAAATATGGCGATCAAGCAATGGCTATAAGAAATACTGGAGCTTTCCCATCTAAAGGAATCAACTCTTCTGGTTCGATTGATATCATCAATAATAGTTTACTATATGATGGAATTTCAGATACATCGGCAGCCTTAAGAATTTACAAATCAAATAGCATGAATATTTACAATAATATTTTTGCAAATTTTGGGAAAGGATATGCTTTAGATTTTACAACTGAAACAGGAAGTTTAGAAGAGATTTTTGAAGCTGCAGCAAATGTGATGTACACCAAAGATACTGCTTTAGCAAGATGGAAAGGTGTGGTATATAACGATATCAACGCTTTGAGTTTTGTGCAAAATCCAATATTTACAGCTATCAACACTTTAGAGTTTGATCCATTATATCGAAGCAATTTTGATTTGCATGTTAACAATTCTGGTTTAAACGGAAAAGGTTTAGCGAGTCAGGTGGTAACGGTAGACATAGATGGTGATGCTAGAAGTCCGGTATCTCCTGATATTGGAGCTGACGAATTTATCCCAGGCTTTGATGTGGAAATGAATGCCATTATCAAACCTTTCAATAATACCTCTTTTAAAGACAGCGTGTTGGTTTGGGTAAGAGTAAAAAATGTGGGCTCGGTTAAGCTTTCTACTTTTAAAGCAAAATATAAATTAGATGAGAAGCTAATTGACTCTACTGTTGTGATTTCTCCATTGATGCCAGATTCTTCTTTGAATATTGTTTTCAAAAAGAAATTCTCGACTAGGGTAGGTGGTAAGCATATTTTAACTGCTTATACCGAAATTCAAAAAACAGATACATTGGGTAATGTGATAAATAACGATTTCAATACCTTAAACGATACCATTCGATATACTTTGTATTCTAAAGACACTTCAGATATCGGTGTTTCACAATTTATTACACCATTAAATAATATTACCCTAAAACAAATTACACCTGTAAAAGTGCGTGTTTTAAATTATGGTAATTTAACAGCTTATGGATATAAAACCACTTTAGTTGTTAATGGTAAAGTGAAAGAAGAAAAGCAAATTCCTACACAATTAAAAATGAATCAAATTAACGATGTCGATTTTAATTATCAAATTGATCCAGATTCGGCTGTTATTTTTGAAATTTGTTCTTATACAAGTTTAGGGGATGATGTGATTCCAGAAAACGACAGTTCTTGTATTACCGTTTCTACAATTGTAGGAGTGGACGCAAATAATGTAGCTGACTATTTTTCTGCTTATCCAAATCCATCGAATTCGAAAATTAATTTCGTCATGTATCAAGATAAACCAAGTGCAATAGACTTGACAATATTTGATATCATGGGTAGAAAAGTTTACTCGAAAAAACAGGAAGGGTTGTCGGAAGGTTTTGTGAAAATCAATACAGATATTACAGATTTAGCTGAAGGAACCTATTTGTATGTCTTGAAGTCGGGACAGAAATACCACAATGGAAGATTTGTAAAAATTAATCAATAAATAAACTCGTAATAGAATTTAATAATAGCATACATGAATAAGAAAATTTTTATCTGCCTATTTGCATTTACGTTAAGTATATGTACTTTTTTTGCTCAAGCTCAAACAAAATATTTGAGTGGTATATATACAATTGGAGGTAATAACGCTAATTATTCTTCTATACAGAAGGCTGTTACAGAATTATTAAGTACCAGAACAGAGGTTATTGGTCGTGTGACTTTTAATATTCGCCCGGGTATTTACAATGAAAACATTGTAATTAAACCATTTAAGGGAGCGTCTGCAAAAAACGTGGTCGTATTTAAATCGGAAACAGGTAGAGCGGCCGATGTAACTATTGTTGATGATGGTGATAATACTTTGTATAATAACTCTGTTATTCGTTTAGAAGGTTGTAAATATGTTTCTTTTCAAGACTTAACAATTGAAAATAACCGAGTATTAGTTTCAACTAATACCTTTGCCTCCGTTTTTCATTTAACCTATAGCAGAGATGATCCTAAAATCTCTGCGGATTACAATACGATTAATCGTTGTGTTTTAAAATTAGATTCCACTTTTACTATTTTTAATGGTAATGCCATCGGTATTGTTTCTTCAGATATCAATAATACCTCTGGATTGGCTAATTGTGCAAACTATAATAGCATTATTAATAATACTATTTATGGTGGTGCTTTTGCCATTAGATTGTTGGGGCTAAATACGACTAAACCTTGTAAAGGAAATAAAATTAATAACAATAAAATCTATGCACCTATTTGTGGTATTGATATTGATTATAACAATATTCCATTAATTGCGAATAATCAAATAACGATTAGGCCAGATCCAAGTCAAATGCAGTTTGGAATTCGTGTAAGAAATGCAGCAGGTAATTTTGGTTTCTACAATAACCAAATTAAAAATTATGGAACATTTGGTATTTTCTTTAACAATGTAAATGGTGGTTCTGCTGCTTATGTATATAATAATGTTATTTCAGGAGCTGCTAAAGCGGCTTTTTCTAGAGGTATTCATGTGGAGTTTTCTAAAAGCATACAATTTTTACACAATACTATTTTTCACTCAAGCCCTTTTACTGTCGAGAATGCTTGTTTTGTAATTGAATATACGGTAGACAGGCCTTCATCTAAAATTTCTATAAAGAATAATATTTTCCATACTTCTTTAGGTGCAGCCACTGTCATTATTAAAAATTTAACAACAGTTGATACATTTAATTATAATAATTATTTTATTACGGCAGGTACAAGATTGGCTATTATTGGCGGAACGCAATGCACCACTTTAGCTTCGTTAAAAACTGCCACTGGTAAAAATGGTCAATCATTTAATTTGAATCCAAATTTTCCTTCTGCAACTAATTTAAGATTAAACAACAAAGCCTTAATTCGTAAAGCATATATTTTACCATTCATTATTTTCGACTTTGAGAATCATCCGCGTGATCCAGAAATGCCAGACGTTGGTGCCGATGAAGTAATTAGAAGTCCTCATGATTTAGAAGTTTTCGAGTTAGAGAAAAACTTTGTACCTCGTGAAGGTTCTAACACAATTCCTGTGGTTATTAAAAATGACGGATTATTATCAATCAATAGTTTAAATGGACATAAAATGGCCATCAAATATCGCATCAATAACGGTCCATTTAGTCCTGTAGATTCATTCACTTTATCACAATTAAGTATATCCTATTCAAAACAAGTTTTCAATTTATCGACTCCTTGGATTATACCTGCTCCAGGTCAATATACCATGGAAATTAGAGTGGAGCCAGCCTATCCAGGCGATTCTTGGTTCGATAATGATACTTTAATTGTTAATTTATGTGTTGGATTAAATGGAAGGTATACCATTGGAGGACCAGTGGGTTTGAAAAATTATCCAACATTTGCTTCCGCAATTGCTGCATTCGAATGTGGAGTAGGCGGGCCAACTGTTTTTGATGTTTATCCAGGAACTTATCCAACGCCATTTTCTGTTCCCTTAATTAAAGGGGCTTCTCCAACCAAAACATTGACTTTCCGTTCTTTTTCAGGAAATGCTGCGGATGTTATTATTCAAAACACGAATACAAATCAAGGTCAAACAAACCATTTTGTAATTCAAACGGATGGTGCCGATTATGTTAATTTCAAAAATCTTACCCTTACCAATTTATCTACTTCGAGTTATGCTTCGGGTTTTCATATTGCTAACGGAAGTAATAATATAACCATCGATAGTTGTGTAATTAATGTGCCAACATCAACCAATTTAAATGATTATAAATATGGTATAATTGCTGCGTTTAAAACTAAAATAGACAGTGCAGTAAAAGCAGATTTTTTAACCATCAAAAATTCTACTATTAAAAATGGGGTTTCAGGTATTCAATTTATTGGACAATCTGGTGCATTTAAATCAATTGGTACTGTTATTTATAATAACAAAATAGACTCTGCTTTTGGTTTCGGTATCAATACTTTAAATACAGGTATTAATTCGGTTAGTTGGAATACCATTTCTATGAAATCTACTTCATCAGTAAGTTCTGAAGGAATTAAAATCGCTTCTTCAAAATCTGATGGTATTATTAACGGTAATAAAATTTCCAGAGCAGGATTCAGAGGAATCAATTTAACTACTGTAGAAGGGGTAAATGCTTTAACTGTTTCGAATAATATGATAGCAGGTGGCTTTAAAACAACTGCAAGTGGTGCAGGTATTTATTTAAATGAAGTAAATAAAATAAACCTATATCATAACTCTGTTTATTACGATAAAGCACCTGTTACTTTACCTAGTACTTCCTCTGCTTTTTTCTTAGCAGCCGGTGTGAATGTGAGTTTATTAAATAATATTTTT
>JBILIO010000182.1:0-3414 GCA_044349915.1 Sphingobacteriales bacterium
CGAAAAAGGTTGGGTTGATTTTGATATCATGATTACTACCCCAAGCTGTATGGCTAAAGTAGGTAAATTGGGACGTGTTTTAGGACCAAGAAACCTAATGCCAAATCCAAAGTCAGGAACTGTGACGATGGAAGTTGGAAAAGCTGTTGCAGATGTTAAAGGTGGTAAGATCGATTTCAAAGTGGACAAAACTGGTATCGTGCATGCTTCCATTGGAAAAGCGTCTTTCGCTGCAGATAAATTGTATGATAACGCATTAGAGTTATTACAAGTTATCTCGAAGTTAAAACCTTCATCAGCTAAAGGAACTTATTTCAAAAGTATTCATATTTCGAGCACAATGAGCCCAGGTATCCAAGTTGAAACTAAATCAGTAACGGGAATTTAATTATGAAAAGAGAAGAAAAAAACGAAATAGTTCTCGAACTTAAAGACAAATTGTCTGCTCATAATGCATTCTATATTACTGACACGTCCAACTTAACGGTAGCTCAGGTAAATGTGATTAGAAGAAAATGTTTTGAGAGAGACATTACATTCCGCGTTGCTAAAAACACATTGATTCAAAAAGCAATGGAAGCAAGCGGTAACGATTATTCTGAATTATTTGTTGCCTTAAAAGGAACTTCATCAATCATGTTCTCATCAACAGGAAATGCTCCTGCTAAATTGATCAAAGAACTTCGCGCAACTGGCGATAAACCAGTTTTAAAAGCGGCATGTATTGATTCGGCAATCTTTGTTGGAGACAATCAATTAGACGCGTTAGTAAGTCTTAAATCTAAGGAAGAACTTGTAGGCGATATCATCGCATTATTGCAATCTCCAGCTAAAAATGTTATCAGCGGCTTAAAAGCTAGCGGTAGTAAATTAGCAGGAATTTTAAAAACTCTTGAAGAAAGAGGAAATTAATTATTTTTTAAACAATTAAAAATTAAATAAAATGGCAGATTTAAAAGCGTTTGCTGAACAATTAGTAAACTTAACAGTAAAAGAAGTTAACGAATTAGCTCAGATCTTAAAAGACGAATACGGTATTGAACCAGCAGCAGCTGCTCCAGTAATGGTAGCAGGTGGTGGTGCAGCAGCAGCAGCAGTAGAAGAGAAAACATCTTTTGATGTAATCTTGAAAGAAGCTGGTGGACAAAAATTAGCAATCGTTAAATTAGTAAAAGACTTAACTGGCCTTGGCTTGAAAGAAGCTAAAGACTTAGTTGATGGCGCTCCAAAAGAAGTAAAAACTGGAGTTACTAAAGACGAAGCTGATGCTTTGAAAAAGCAACTTGAAGAAGCAGGTGCTGTAGTAGAAGTTAAGTAATTACTTAATTCAAACACTATTTACAGGAAGACTCTCCCAAAATTGGGAGGGTCTATTCCTGTTTTAATGTGTAAAGGCGGGCACAGCCTAAATGTTGCAAAAAAATAGTGAACCATTGGGGTTCAAAATCTTAGTAAACCAAAACTTTAAGGCATTGGCAAAAAAAGATAACCAAGTACAAGGAAGAGTAAATTTTGCATCTGTAGTTCAGGCGTTAGATTATCCTGATTTTTTAGATGTACAATTAGAATCCTTCAGGGAGTTTTTTCAATTAGAAACTACTTCCGATAACCGTCATAGTGAGGGTTTATTTAAAGTTTTCAGCGAAAACTTTCCTATCACAGATTCAAGAAACATTTTTGTTTTGGAATTTTTGGATTATTTCATTGATCCACCAAGATATGATCTGAAAGAATGTATCGAAAGAGGTTTAACCTACAGTGTTCCATTAAAAGCAAAGCTTCGTCTTTCTTGTAATGATGCAGAGCACGAAGATTTCGAAACCATTGTACAAGATGTGTATTTAGGAACTATTCCATACATGACTCCCAAAGGAACTTTCGTAATTAACGGTGCAGAACGAGTTATCGTTTCGCAATTACACCGTTCACCAGGTGTGTTCTTCGGTCAAAGCCGTCACACAAATGGAACGAAATTATATTCTGCAAGAGTAATTCCTTTCAAAGGATCTTGGATTGAGTTTGCAACAGACGTGAACAATGTCATGTTTGCTTACATCGATCGTAAGAAAAAATTCCCAGTAACAACTTTGCTTCGTGCAATCGGTTACGATTCGGATAAAGACATTTTAGAATTATTTGACTTAGCTGATGAAGTAAAAGTTAGTAAATCTGGATTGAAAAAATTCGTAGGTCGTAAATTGGCTGCAAGGGTTTTAAAGAAATGGGTAGAGGATTTCGTAGACGAAGATACAGGAGAAGTTGTATCAATTGATCGTAACGAAATTATTTTAGAACGTGAAACTATTTTAGAAGATGATCATATCGATATGATTATTGAGGCAGGTGTAAAGTCTATCATTCTTACCAAAGAAGATGTGAATACAGCTGACTATTCTATCATTTATAATACACTTCAAAAGGATACTTCTAACTCTGAGAAAGAGGCAGTAGAATATATCTATCGTCAATTAAGAAATGCAGATCCACCTGACGAAGAAACTGCAAGAGGTATTATCGAGCGTTTATTCTTCTCGGATAAGCGTTATGATTTAGGAGATGTTGGTCGTTATAGAATCAACAGAAAACTTAAATTAGATACGCCTAATGAAGTGAAAGTTTTAACAAAAGCAGACATCATTGCGATTGTTAAATACTTAATCAAATTGATTAATTCGAAAGCAGAAGTAGACGATATTGACCATTTGTCAAACCGTCGTGTTCGTACTGTTGGAGAGCAATTATATGCACAGTTTGGAGTAGGTTTAGCGCGTATGGCGCGTACTATTCGTGAGCGTATGAATATTCGTGACAACGAAGTTTTTACCCCTACAGATTTAATTAATGCGAGGACTTTATCTTCGGTTATTAATTCATTCTTTGGTACCAACCAATTGTCACAGTTCATGGACCAAACCAATCCATTGGCGGAGATTACGCACAAGCGTCGTCTTTCAGCGCTTGGTCCAGGTGGTCTATCGCGTGAGCGTGCTGGTTTTGAGGTGCGTGACGTTCACTACACTCACTACGGCAGATTATGTACTATTGAAACACCAGAGGGTCCAAACATTGGTTTGATTTCTTCTTTGTGTGTGCATGCAAAAATTAACAACTTAGGTTTCATCGAAACACCATACAGAAAAGTTCAGAATGGTAAAGTTGCAGTGAACGAACCTGTTATTTACATGTCGGCAGAAGATGAAGATGGAAAAACCATCGCTCAATCAAATGCACAATATGATGAGAAAGGTAAATTCTTAACTGCAAAAGTGAAATCAAGATTTGAAGGTGACTTCCCAATTATTGAGCCATCAAGAATTGACTTAATGGATGTGGCACCGAATCAAATTACTTCAATTGCAGCATCATTGATTCCTTTCTTGGAGCATGATGATGCGAATCGTGCCTTAATGGGAT
>JBILIO010000183.1:0-3384 GCA_044349915.1 Sphingobacteriales bacterium
TGCGCCTATAGGAGATTTCAATGTAACGGGTGTGGTGAGTCAATTTGATGCAACCAACCCTAAAAACAGTGGTTATCAATTATTACCTAGAGGAAGTTCAGATATTTATGTAATACCTGCTCCTCCAGTAGATCCAATAGTTGCCATTGAATTAGGATCTTATACAACCGTTGAGGGTGCTGGCACAGCGACTATTAAATTAGTCTTAAATAAACCTGCATTTGATAGCGTATATGTGAATTTTGACGTTGCAGGTGGTACAGCCACTCCAGGTGCTGATTATTCAATTGCTACTCCAAATCCAATATTCTTTAACATTGGTGATTCTGTTAAAACAGTTACCATTAATGTTGTAAACGATATTAAGGTAGAAACTCCAGAAACAATTAATGTGGAAATTTCGAACCCTTTAGGTGCAACATTGGGTAATAGAACTACTGCCGTTATGACTATTAACGATAACGACACTTTAGTTGGAATTAATACGAATGCTAAAGCTGGAATTGCGGTTTACCCTAATCCTGCTCATAATTTAGTGAATATCAAAACTGTTGAAACAATAACTAAGATTCAAGTAATCAATGCAATTGGTCAAATAGTTTTAGAGAAATCTAATATTAACAATAACTTTAGCTCAATTGAATTAAAAACCATTGAATCAGGTGTTTATACAATCTTAGTATCAACCGAAAATGGTGTTATTGCTAGTAAATTTATCAAGCAATAAATATTTGACCTATAGTGCCGCGAATTGTTTATTCAAGCAATCTAAAATATAGTATAAAGAAAAAGGCTCGGAAAATTCCGAGCCTTTTTAATTGAATGCTTATTGAATAAATTATTTTACTGCATGTACAATCGCTTTAAAAGCTTCTGGATTATTCATTGCTAAATCTGCTAATGTCTTACGATTTAAATCAATGTTTTTTGCGTGTAATTTACCCATAAATACAGAGTATGACATTCCATGTAAACGCGTACCAGCATTGATACGTTGAATCCATAAACCTCTAAATTCTCTTTTCTTTACTTTTCTATCACGATATGCATATTGCATACCTTTTTCTAAAGTGTTTTTAGCAATTGTAAAAACTTTACTTCTTGAGCCCCAAAAGCCTCTTGCAGCTTTTAGTACTTTTTTTCTTCTGCGGCGGGCCGCTACTACGTTAACCGATCTAGGCATTTTTTTACGTTTTTTGGTTTCGGCGTCTTTCGAACTTAATACCGGGTACCTGGTTAAAAATTAATTAATTATTCGTCTTTCCGAATGTCTGGTAATTACTTACCCATGCAAAGCATTCTTTCAACATTGCCTCTATCTGCATCTGTTACATAAACAGTTCCAGTTAAACCACGCTTTTGTTTCGTAGTTTTCTTGGTTAAGATGTGACGTTTGAAAGCGCTCTTTCTTGCAATTTTACCTGTTCCAGTGAGCTTAAAACGCTTCTTAGCACTGGAATTAGTTTTCATTTTTGGCATCGCTTTATTTATTTAGTTGTTTGTTATTTTTTAGCTTTTGGAGCAATAGAAATAAACATTCTTTTACCCTCTAATTTTGGCAATTGTTCTACTTTTCCAACATCTTCTAGCGCTTGGGCAAATCTTAATAATAAAATTTCGCCTTGCTCCTTGTATACAATTGCTCTTCCTTTAAAATGAACAAAAGCTCTCACTTTTGAACCTTCTGTTAAGAAATTAGTCGCGTGTTTTAATTTAAACTCGAAATCGTGGTCATCGGTGTTTGGTCCGAATCTGATTTCTTTAATGACAGTTTTAGCTGCCTTCGCTTTAATCTCTTTTGTTTTTTTCTTTTGTTCGTAAACGAACTTATTATAATCAATTATTTTACAAACAGGTGGTACAGCATTAGGCGAAATTTCAACCAAATCTAATCCCTGTTCTTCAGCAATAGCTAATGCTTCAGCGATTTTGTAGATTCCGGGTTCAATTCCTTCGGCAACTAAACGAACTTCCGTTACACGAATTAATTCGTTGATTTTGTGTTCTGCCTCTTTTTTTCTACTATTCCTAAAATCTGGTCTAGGTCTGGGTTTATGAAAACTCTGTGCTATTGGGATATCCTCCTATTTTGTTATTAAATTGTTATTTCTTTTTTTATTAGTTCTGCAAAGGCTTCCATACTCATCGCGCCTAAATCTCCTTCACCATGCTTTCTAACCGACACTAAACCTTCTTCTGATTCCTTTTCGCCTACAATAAGCATAAAAGGAATTTTCTTAACTTCTGCGTCTCTGATTTTCTTCCCAATCTTTTCATCTCTATTGTCAATCAGACCGCGAATATCGTAATTATTTAGTGAATTTGAAATATTTTTCGCGTAATCGGCATATTTTTCGCTAATCGGCAAGATAATATATTGATCGGGGCTTAACCACAAAGGAAAATTACCTGCACAATGTTCTATCAAAACAGCCACAAAACGCTCTAATGAGCCAAATGGCGCCCTGTGGATCATTACTGGACGGTGTTTTTGATTATCGCTTCCGGTGTATTCTAATTCGAATCTTTCTGGTAAATTATAATCCACTTGAATGGTTCCTAATTGCCATTTCCTGCCAATCGCATCTTTAACCATAAAATCGAGTTTAGGTCCATAAAATGCGGCTTCTCCAAGTTCTACTACTGTTTTCAATCCCTTTTCTGCAGCAGCTTCAATAATTGATTGTTCTGCTAATTGCCAATTTTCATCAGATCCAATGTATTTAGTCTTGTTTTCGGGATCTCTTAAAGATATTTGGGCGGTATAATTCTCAAAACCCAAGGCACCAAAAACATATAATACTAAATCAATTACCTTTTTAAATTCTTCTTTTACTTGATCTGGGCGACAGAATAAATGCGCATCGTCTTGCGTAAAGCCACGCACTCTGGTAAGCCCGTGAAGCTCTCCACTTTGTTCGTAACGATAAACTGTTCCAAACTCTGCATAACGAACAGGTAAGTCTTTATACGACCTTGGTTTAGTTTTGTAAATTTCGCAGTGATGAGGGCAATTCATGGGTTTCAAGAAAAACTCCTCTCCTTCTTGAGGCGTTTTAATGGGTTGAAACGAATCCGCTCCATATTTATCATAATGACCAGAAGTTACGTATAAATTTTTATGCCCTATGTGTGGCGTAATTACTGGTTCGTAGCCTGCTTTAATTTGTGCTTTTTGTAAAAACTGGGTCAGTCTCTCTCTCAACATCGCCCCTTTAGGTAACCACAATGGTAAACCCATACCTACTTTTTCTGAAAACGCAAAAAGTTCTAACTCTTTTCCTAATTTCCTATGGTCTCTTTTTTTCGCTTCTTCTAGTAGTTCGAGGTAAGCTGTTAATTCTGAAAGTTTAGGAAAAGTAACCGCATATATTCGAGTTAGTT
>JBILIO010000184.1:0-3367 GCA_044349915.1 Sphingobacteriales bacterium
AAACCATGCACAATATTTAACACACCTTTAGGTAAACCTGCGGCAATACAAACTTCGGATAATAAATAAGCAGTGTATGGTGTAACCTCGGTTGGTTTAGCAACCACACAATTACCAGCAACTAATGCGGGCGCAATTTTCCAAGAAAATAAATACAAAGGTAAATTCCAAGGCGCGATACAAGCCACCACTCCTATTGGTCGACGAGTGGTATAATTTACGCCTAAGCCTTCCATATAATGCGATTCAGAACTAAAATGTTGAATACCCGTTGCAAAAAATCTGAAATTATGAACCGCTCTAGGAATATCAACTTGTCTGGCCAACCACTGTGGTTTACCATTATCTAAAGATTCTGCAATTACAAATTCTTCCATTCTGCTTTCAATACCTGCCGCAATTTTTTCGATAATCTCGGCTCTTTTTTCGTAGTGCATATTTGCCCATGCAGCACTTGCTGCTTTAGCTGCAGCAACAGCCAATTCAATATCTTGCGCGTCTGAATCTGGAATGTTTGAATAAACTAAACCTGTTGCAGGTTCTATGTTATCGAGGTAATTTCCGGCATTCGGTGCCTTTAATTCACCATTTATATAATTGAGCAATTTCTTCATTTTAAAATATTAAAATGCCATAGTTCTACCACCATCAACAGCAATGCTTTGCCCGTTAATATATGCTGCAGCTGGGCTTGCTAAAAATGCGGTTAACGCTGCTATTTCTTCGGGGTTACCAAATCTACCTGCAGGAATTTCGGCTAACATTTCTGTTTCAATATCTTCGATTTGATTATTTGTTTTGGCTGCTTTTGAATTGATAATATTTTCTAGACGAACAGTTTTTGTAGCTCCAGGTAAAACATTGTTAACCGTTATACCATATTTTGCTACTTCAAAACTTAATGTTTTTGCCCAACCTGCAACGGCTGCTCTGGTTGCATTTGAAACGCCTAATCCTTTTAATGGTTGTTTTACCGAGGTCGAAATAATATTGATAATTCTTCCCCAATTATTTTTTTTCATATTTGGTAAGAATGCTTGAACCAATGCATGATTGCATAATAAATGACTTTGATATGCGGCCATAAATGAATTAATTTCGGCATCTACTATGGCTCCAGCAGGAGGACCGCCGGTATTATTTACCAATATATCGATGCTATTTTGCAGCGCATACTCGTTCGCTTTGAACTTTACGTGTAAAGAATCCGAAAAATCGGCTACTAAATATTGGTGTTTTTGATTTTTACTTTTATCTAATTCGGCTAATACAATTTTTAAAGCCTCCTCATTTCTAGCCACTAAAGTTACATTAGCCCCTAATTCGGCTAATTCTATGGCAATTGATTTTCCAATTCCTTGTGTACTTCCACAAACAATTGCGTTTTTATTTAGTAAAGATAGGTCGATCATAAAGACAAATATAAATGTATTGTGGTGGTTTTTAGAATAAAACTAAAAAAGCTATATTTACTGCATTAAACCCATTTTATATCCCTAATTCTAAAAATCATGGCTATACAAAAACCCTTCAATTTAAAAGCTTGGATTGACAACAACCGACACTTATTAAAACCACCTGTTGGCAATCAATGTGTTTACAAAGACGCAGAAAATTTTATTGTAATGGTAGTTGGTGGCCCAAATGCTAGAAAAGATTTTCATTATAACGAAAGCGAAGAACTGTATTTACAAATAGAAGGAAATATGGTTTTAAGAATTATAGACGAAGGTAAACAAGTAGACATTCCTATTAACGAAGGAGATATGTTTCTACTGCCGCCTAAAACACCTCACTCACCGCAAAGACCCGAAAACACTATTGGTTTGGTGATCGAAAAAGTAAGAGAAAATAAAGAAATTGATGGATTTTTATGGTTTTGCGAAAACTGTAACGAAAAATTATATGAAGAATATTTTGAATTAACAGACATTGTAAAACAATTGCCACCTGTGATGGAAAAATTTTATTCTTCAGAAACCAATAGGGTTTGTAATGATTGCGGAACCGTAATGCAAGCGCCTGTTAAAAAATAATACATGTTAAAAATAGATATTCACACCCATATTATTCCAGAGAAAATGCCAAATTGGGCAGAACGCTTTGGTTATGGGGGGTTCATTAGTTTAGATCATCACAAACCTTGTTGTGCAAAAATGATGATCGATGATAAATTTTTCAGAGAAATTCAAAGTAATTGTTGGGATCCCGAAACCAGAATAACAGAATGTAACCACCATCATATTGATGTGCAGGTTTTATCTACTATTCCTGTTTTGTTTTCTTATTGGGCTAAAGCAAAAGATGCTTTGGTACTTTCCGAATTCTTAAACGACCATATTGCCGGCATCGTAGACAAATACCCTAAACGATTTGTAGGTCTTGCCACCATTCCTTTACAAGATATCGATTTAGCCATTTTAGAATTACAAAGATGTGTGAAAACGCAAGGATTTGCTGGCGTTCAAATTGGTTCGCATGTAAATGATATGAATTTAAACGACCCACATTTTTTTCCTTTTTATGAAGAAGCAGAAAAATTAGGTGCAGCTATTTTTGTGCATCCTTGGGACATGATGGCCAAAGATAAAATGGCAAAATATTGGTTGCCTTGGTTGGTTGGAATGCCCGCAGAATCATCATTAGCCATCTGTTCTATGATTTTTGGAGGCGTATTCGAAAAGTTTCCAAATCTCCGAGTAGCATTTGCACATGGCGGTGGATCTTTTCCTGCAACCATTGGTAGAATAGAACATGGCTATCATGTTCGCCCCGATTTAGTTGCGGTAGACAATCCAATTAATCCTCGAGATTATTTATCAAAAATATATTTTGACACCTTAGTACACGATCCATTAATGATGAATTATTTGATGGATTTAGTAGGCCCTAATCAATTAGCATTAGGAACCGATTATCCTTTTCCATTGGGAGAATTAAGCCCCGGAAAATTAATAGATAGCATGCCATATAATGAAGAAATGAAAGAAAGATTATTTAATGGGACCGCATTAGCTTGGTTAGGCTTGAAAAAAGAACAATTTTTATAATATGCAACACGAGAATACCTTAGCATACGCGCAGTCGCTAGACCAACAAGATCCTTTAAAATCTTTTAGAACAGCGTTTTTATTTCCTCAACATAATGGACAAGATGTTATTTATTTTTGCGGAAATTCTTTAGGATTACAACCCAAAAGTGTTGAAAAATATGTACTTGAACAATTAGCTAATTGGGCAGATTATGGTGTAGAAGGACACTTCAAAACCAATACACCATGGATGTATTATCAAAAAACTACGCAAGAAAGTTTAGCTAAAATAGTGGGTGCAAAACCATCCGAAGTAGTAGCCATGAACCAATTGA
>JBILIO010000185.1:0-3341 GCA_044349915.1 Sphingobacteriales bacterium
CGCATGATATGTTCTGGCGATGCTTTTTTCCATAAGGCAAAGTCGAAAGAATTTTTCTTTTCTTCTTTACCTTCGAGGGTTCTTCTGCCTTCGCCAGCATGTGCAATTAAATCTTCTAAAATACGGCCAGATAATTCGCCATAATTTTCGCTTTCATTATATTTTAATACATCAAAATAAACCGAACCATTCGAAACATAAGCCAATCCAGCCGCCACAATTTTTTCGATCATTTCAATTTGTTCGATGATGTGTGCAGAAGCGCGGGGCTCAATACTTGGACGAACAATATTTAATTTGTCCATCATTTCGTGATAGGCATTGGTGTATAGTTGCACCACTTCCATCGGTTCTAATTTTTCTAAACGAGCGCGCTTTGCAATTTTATCATCTCCATCATCGGCATCATTTTCTAAATGCCCCACATCGGTAATGTTTCTAACATAACGAACTTTATATCCGCAATGCGAAAGGTATCGGTAAATAATATCAAAAGTAGTTGCAGAACGTGCGTGTCCTAAATGCGGATCGCCATAAACGGTTGGGCCACATAAATACATACCTACAAAAGGCGCATTAATGGGCTCAAAAACTTCTTTATTTCTGCTTAAAGAATTGTATAAGCTAATAACCTGACTCATACTACAAACATACGGAATTTATCTAATTTTGATATTTTCAGCGCCTTAAAAAAGCTATTTATGGTACTGAATATCGGCTACCACAGGATAGTGGTCGGAATATTTTTTCTTGATGATTTTATAATTTAAGACATCCATAGCGGGGTCGCATAAAATATAATCAATCTGAAAGTTCGGGAATGCCCCGCCGTAGGTGGTGCCCAGGCCGCTGCCTTTTTCTTGAAAGGCACTTTTTAAACCATTTCCAATCACATTAAATGCATAAGAATTGGGGGTGTCGTTAAAATCACCACATACAATTACTTTATACTCCGATTCGTCGATCAGCTCGCGTACCATTTCTGCTTGAGTCGCCCTACGAATAAATGCATTTTTCAATCTACTTCCGATGCGCCTCGAAGATTGTAAATCGGTTTCGGCTTCGGTGGTAACTTTATGTAAATAATTATAATCTTTTGGTTTAAAACTAATGGATTGTAAATGCACATTGATGACACGAATGGTATCCGATTGAATAACTATATCTGCGTAGCTACACATGTTTGGATGTAGTCCTTCGTAAAAAGAAATTTTATGGTAATTGATAATCGGGTATTTAGAGAAAATAGCTTGAGACATCAATTCGTTTTCGATAGAGTCGATGGTTTGATATCGGTAATATTTTAATTCGCTAAATTTTTGCAAAGAATCTTTGATAGCATATTCGCCTTTTTTACGCGTATAAAATTCTTGAAAACAAATGATGTCTGCTTTTTCCGAAAGTAATAATTCCAACATCGAATGCTTCGATTTTTTATCGTATTTATTGGTATTGATGGGCCTAAAACTATGTGCGTTATAGCTCATGATGCGCAAAGTAGAGTCGGGGCTTGTTTCAATAGGGCTAGGCATTTGAAAGGCAAACACTTTTGGATGTACTTGATAACCTAAGGCTAGCATACTGATCGAAACAATGGCTACCCATCTTAAACGCAGCACCCAATAAATAGCAAAAATAATATTCAATAAAAAAATAAATGGATAAGCTAAACCGATAAAGGCAATGGGCCAAAATAAACTTGGGCTAATCCAAGGCGAGGCATAAGATGCTAATAAAGCAAAAGCCACAAAAAAATTAATGACAAATATGGCCCAATAAAAGAAGGATCTTTTTTTTGATTTTTTCATTTTTTGCTGGCTTTAAATAACAATTCTTTTTCTGATTTGCTTAAGCTATCGTATCCAGATTTGGTAATTTTTTCGAGCAATTGGTCTACTTCGGCTTGCGATACAGTTGCCATGCTCGCTTGCGCTTGCTCTTTACTTTGGTGTACAATTTTTAATTTGTTCTTGCGGCTAAATAATTTATCTAAAAAAGAATTGATGCGAATCACAATGCTCGACCAATCGTTTCCTGCTTGGATTTGTTTAATCGTGAAGTATCCAATCAGTGCGCCACCCAAGTGTGCCACACTGCCGCCAGCATTGCTACCCATCATACTAAATAAGTCTATGATTAAATAAGCTAAGCCTACATATTTTAATTTAATGCGACCAAAAATAGCCAATACGATTTCGTAATCTGGCAATAAGGTTGCACTTGCAATCACGAGTGCCATGATTCCTGCCGATGCGCCTATGAGTTGATTGCCATCAAAAAACAAAGAATATAAAACACCTCCACCCAATACGCCTGCCCAAAAAACAAATAACATGCGGTTTTTATTCAAATACTCAATGATTAAATTTCCAAACCAATGAAAAATTAGCATATTAAAAAGCAGGTGAAAAAACTTTTCGTGAATAAAGGCATAGGTAAAAAAGGTCCAAGGTTTGAAAATAAAAACCTTCCAATTGGCTGTCAAAGAAAAATATTGCATCACCCACATCTTAAAAGGATTGGGAATATCGCCTAAGAAATAAAAAGCAGCAGAGATGAGCAAAGCCACAAATACAAAGGCGTTGATGGCAATATATTTATTAATTGGATTCTTTTGATCCGCAAATGCTTGTTTAATAGCCGACAGTATTAGATTCATTTTTAATATTGTCTAAATTGATTTTTCTGCCAGTATTTAATTAAAATATAGCCAAACAACATACCGCCTAAATGGGCAAAGTGCGCCACATTATCGCTTGGATTATTTTGAATGCCACTGTATAATTCGAATGCACCATATAGCGCGACAAAGTATTTAGCTTTAAGCGGGAAAAAGAAATAAATATAAATTAAAGTATTAGGGAACAACATACCAAAGGCTAGTAGCAATCCAAATACGGCACCAGAAGCGCCAACGGTTGGCACATTGACTCGAATGTTTGCTAATTCTTTGGCTATGGTAATGGTATTGTCTTTAATAGAAATCGAGCTAGGATTTGCGTTCCAAGCATCCACCAATTGTACAAATACAGGTTTGAAATTATTGGGTACATGTTGAAAGGTAAAAGTCTCAAAACTAGCAGGAGTAGGGTTACTCAAGTAATCGCTGATGGCGTTTTGTAAGGGTATGATTTCTGCATATTGAACCGCGGTGTGTAAAAATGCAGCCCCTAATCCGGTTACAAAATAAAATATAAAAAAGCGTTTGGGCCCCCAAAAATTTTCGAGGGTTGAGCCAAACATCCAAAGTGCTAACATATTCGAAAACAAATGAAAGAAGTTTCCGTGCATAAATAAATGCGTAACTAATTGATGTGGCTTGAATGAATCGCTGCCCGGAA